>NZ_JBRREG010000060.1:0-29877 GCF_056760155.1 Stenotrophomonas sp. STEN022 | reverse complement strand
CCTGTTTTTTGGGGGGTTGGGGGCCGCCGGGGAACGCCCCCGCCCCCGGGGGTTTTCCCAATAGCGCCCGGGGGGCGTTGCGCTTACCCGGGCTACGGAATCCGGCGAATTGGGTGGTCAGGAACTCCGGATCTCGGTATTCCCGCAATACGCCGCATGCAATGCCTGCATCACGCCCAGCGCCGGGCTGTCAGCCAGCGTGTAGTAGATGGTCTGTGCTTCGCGGCGGGTACTGACCAGCGCCGCTTCACGCATCACCGCCAGGTGCTGTGACAGTGCAGACATCGACAGGCCAACCTGCGCCTGCAATTCGCCCACCGAGGCTTCACCTTCCACCAGACGGCACAGCACGCGCAGGCGGGCCGGATGGGCCAGCGACTTCAGCAGCTGCGCGGCCTGCTCGGCGTGCCGCTGCATCTGCTCCATATCCATGTCTGAAGCGCGCATCATGAGCGTTGAGGTTCGGGCTTGTGCTTTGGAAGGTACTAGCCTAATTTAGAAAAAGCTAAATTAAAAGCGAGGCACCCCATGAGCCAGCCGCAGCCTTCATCAACCCTGGTCGAACCGTTCTACGACAAGGACACCGGCACCTTCAGTTACGTGGCCTATGACCAGGTCGGCGGCATGGCCGTCATCATCGATCCGGTGCTGGATTACGAGCCCGCCGGTGCACGTATCAGCACCGCTTCGGCCGATGCGCTGCTGGAGTTCGTGCGCGGCAAGCTGCTTACGGTGGCGTGGATACTGGAAACCCATGCACACGCCGATCATCTCAGTGCCGCCGGCTATCTTGCTGATCAGCTGCAGGCGCCGGTGGCCATCGGTCGCGGCATCGTGCAGGTGCAGCAGCACTTCAAGACGGTGTTTGGCCTGGGCGATGAGTTCATTGCCGATGGCAGCCAGTTCGACCGGCTGTTTGACGATGGCGATACCTTCAATGTCGGCGCCTTGAGTGCGCGGGTGATTGCGACACCGGGACATACCGATGACAGCCTGACTTACGTGATCGGTGATGCCGCGTTCGTCGGCGATACGGTTTTTGCCAGCGATACCGGCACTGCGCGCTGTGATTTCCCCGGTGGCGATGCGCATCGCCTGTACGCATCGATCCAGCGCATCCTGTCGTTGCCTGCCGATACCCGCATCTGCCTGTGCCACGACTACCCGGGCAACCGGCGTGAGGCACAGGCGCAGACCACGATCGATGAGCAACGGCAGAACAACGTGCATCTGAAGGGCGGCACTGACGAGGCGGCATTCGTACAGATGCGCGAGCAACGGGATGCGACCTTGCCGGTGCCGAAACTGATCCTGCCCGCGTTGCAGGTGAATATCCGCGGTGGTCGCCTGCCGGAGGCGGATGCCAATGGTGTGCGCTATCTACGCTTGCCTTTGGATCAGATCGGAAAGCCGCAATGAACAGCTGGATGATGGCGCTGGCCGGTGGCGTGCTGATTGGTATCGCTGCCACCTTGCTGCTGTGGCTGACCGGGCGTATCGCCGGTATCAGCGGCATTCTTGGTGGTGTGCTGATGCCGCGTAGCGGCGAGGTGGCTTGGCGTGTGGCTTTCCTGGTTGGCCTGATCGGCGCCGGCGCCGCGTATCTGTGGCTGGTGCCGGGTGCGTATTCGCCGCGACAGGGATTTTCGCCGTTGTTGCTGGTGATGGCCGGCGTGTTGGTGGGTTTCGGGACGCGCATGGGCAACGGCTGTACCAGCGGTCACGGTGTCTGCGGTCTGGGGCGCTTCTCGATGCGTTCGTTTGCCGCGGTGTTGACCTTCATGGCGACGGCGATAGTGACCACTTACATCATCAGGCACTTGGTATGAGTACGTCACGCATCACCTTTGCTGCGTTGGTTTCCGGTGCGCTGTTCGGGCTGGGGCTGGCAATGTCGGGCATGACCGATCCACAGCGCATCCGGGGCGTTCTCGATGTGTTTGGTGACTTCAATCCGGCGTTGCTGTTTGTGCTGGGCGGCGCGGTAACTACGACGATGCTGTTGTTCCGCTTTGTGTTGAGGCGTCCGGCGCCGGTGTTTGCCGAACGCTTCCAGATATCGGATCTGCGCAGCATTGATCGGCCGCTGCTGATCGGTGCGGCTTTGTTCGGTATCGGTTGGGGCTTGGCAGGTTATTGCCCGGGGCCGGCCTTGGTTGGCCTGGGTGTGTTGTCACCGGAGGCGTTGTGGTTCGTGCCGGCGATGGTGGCAGGCATGTTGCTGCACAAGCTGACCAACAGAAGCAATGTGGGAGCGGCGTAAGCCGCGAAGCTGACATCGGTTCCGACGTCGGAATAGTTGCAATCAGGAATGCGTGGGGTTGATCCGGCCGCGGGCGGTTAGTTCGATAGCTTCGCGGTTGACACCGCTCCCACAAGAATCAAAAGCGTTGATCACAGCGCCTGCCGCGCCGGGTCGCTCAATTCCAGTTCGCGCAGCACCACGCTGGCCTGGGTGCGGTTGCGCACGCCAAGCCGCTCAAAGATGGCGGACAGATGTGCCTTGACCGTGCGTTCCTGCACATCAAGGCGATCGGCGATCTGCTTGTTGAGCAGGCCTTCGGCGACCAGCGCCAATACGCGGAACTGCTGCGGTGACAGGCTTGCCAGCCGCGCTGCCAGTTCGCTGTCGTGGCTGGAAGACTGTGCACGCGACACCGAGGCGCGCAGCGAAGCCGGCAACCACTGTTCGCAGGCCATCACGCTGCGGATCGCCTCGCGCAGCTCGTTCAAACCGGAGCTTTTGGGCAGATAGCCTGCAGCGCCATGATCAAGCGCACGCCGTACGACGCGCGGGTCGTCATTGGCCGAGACCACGATCACCGCCACGCCAGGATGCTGGGCACGGATCGCGGCCAGCCCGGCCAGACCATGATTGCCCGGCATATGCAGGTCGAGCAGGATCAGGTCGGTATCCGGCGCGGCATCCAGTGCGGCCAAGACGCCTTCCAGTGATTCGGCCTCGCGCACCGATAGATCGCTGACCGCCTCGCTGGCAGCCTGCCGCAGGGCGGCACGGAACAGGGGGTGGTCATCGGCAATCAACAGGCTGGGCATGGCGGTGCTAACTGGCAGGAAGGAAGCGGGTGCCGGCTGCTCGGCAGCGTGCACCCGGGGCAGTATGCCGTGGATTTCAGCCATTGCCCGCTTCCTCCTGCATTTCCAGACTTACTGTGCGGTCCAGCCGCCATCCATCGGCATCGCCGCGCCGGTCAGGTTGTGCGCCTCACGGCGGCACAGCCACACCACCATCGCGCCGATGTCTTCCGGCAGCGACATGCGCAGGCTGGGCTGCTTTTCTTCCAGCAGGGCGCGCACACCGTCATCACGGCTGCCGCCATTGCGGTGGCCCTGGATCTGCGGCTCGATCAGCGGGGTTTCCACCCAGCCCGGGCACACACAGTTGACGGTGACGCCGCCGCTGTCGCGGCTGCCGGCAGCGGCATATTCCAGCGCGGCCACCTTGCTCAGGCCGACGATGCCGAACTTACTGGCCACATAGGGGGCTTTGTTCTTGGAAGCAACCAGGCCGTGCACCGAGGCGATATTGACCACCCGGCCGTAGCCGCGCTCGGCCATGCCCGGGAGTGCGTGCTGCATGGTGTGGAAGGCGGCGCTGAGGTTGATGGCGATGATGTCATCCCACTTCTGCGGCGGCTGTTCTGCCAACGGCGCGGCGTGCTGGATGCCGGCGCAGTTCACCAGGATGTCGATGTTGCCCCAGGCCTGCACGGCTTCAAGCATGTGCGCGATCTGGTCGGGTTTGCGCAGGTCGGCATCGAAGTGCTGCGACTCGCTGCCTGCATCGGTGACGCTCTTGAGTGCCGCCTCGATCTGCTCGGCGCTGCCGAGGCCATTGATGGCCACGCGCGCACCGGCGTTGGCCAAGGCCTGGGCGATGGCCAGGCCGATGCCGGAGGTACTGCCGGTCACCAGTGCGGTGCGGCCTTGCAGGAAGCGGTCCATGGGGAACTCCGATCTGTTGCTTTGGGGGATGGTGGAAACCTAGCAGCCGTGGCGCTAAAAGCGTGTGGTACTTAAGTACGATGAGAGGGGTACTGCGGCTCTGCTAGGGTGCGTCCATGAGCCAATCCCTACTGCGCGCCGCCTGCGGCCTATTCGTCGGACTGAGCCTGGCCTCCTGTGCCAGCGGCCCAGCAACCAAGTCCGTGGAGCCTTCCATGTTCAGTAACGAACTCCGCAGCGAACACCGCGGCAGTGACGACCTGCTTACCGCCGGGCTCGGCCTGGCCGGCCTGCGCAGCGTGGCGCCGCCGGCATTCGCCGACGCCAGTGCGCCGACCGTCGATGAGCTGCGTCGGCGGGCGATGTGGGGCAGCTGGCGCGGTATTGCCGACCTCGCTCCCGGCGGCGGCTACGGCGAATTGTTCGGCAGCCTGCAGAGCGTGCCCGGCCGGGAGTATTCGGCGTTCGCGCGCCTGCCCGGTGCCAAGCAGCCGCACCGCGTGCTGGCGCAGATTCCAGACAACTTCGATACCGGCAAGCGCTGCGTGCTGGTAGCACCGGCGTCGGGCTCGCGTGGGATCTATGGCGCCGTCTCGGTCGCCGCTGCCTGGGGCCTGCCCAAGGGCTGTGCCGTGGTCTATACCGACAAGGGCGCCGGTAGCGATTACTACGACCTCAACGCGCAGATCGGCGTGCGTGCCAACGGCACGGTCGGTGCACTGGGCGATGTAAGCGATCTGGCCTTCGTGCCGGATGCGCCGATCAATGCCTCGGGCGTGGCCTTCAAGCATGCGCACTCCAAGGACAATCCGGAGGCTGATTGGGGCCGTCACGTAAAGCAGGCCGCCGAGTTCGCGCTGCTGGCATTGGAGCAGGCCTATCCGCAGGCTGCACCTTTCACGTTTGAGAACACCCGCATCATCGCCGTCGGCATCTCCAACGGTGGCGGCGCGGTTCTGCGTGCGGCCGAGCTGGAGGGCGATTGGCTGGACGCTGTGGTGGCCGGCGAGCCCAGCATCTATTCCAGCGGCCCGGGCGCACGTGCGCTGTACGACTACAGCACCGAAGCGGCACTGCTGATGCCGTGCGCGCAGCTGCATATGAGCAACCTGCCGCAGCCGCCAATGACGGCTGCGCTGCAGGCCGGTGCCGCAGTGCGCTGCGCGACGCTGGCGGCGGAAGGTGTTATCAGCGGCGCGACTCCGGCTGCGCAGGCCAAATCGGCTTACGACCTGATGCTGAGCAAGGGCTGGACCGACGCATCGCTGCGCGCGGGTGCGTTGTCCACCGGCTACGATCTGTGGCGTGCGATCGCCGCGACCTATGCCTCGGCTTACGGCCGTTATGGCGTGGGCGAGCACCCCTGCGGTTTCAACTTTGCGGCACAGAACCCGGATTTCTCGCCGCGCGCCGCGACCGCCGTCGAACGTGCGGCGTGGATCTCCGATGGCAGCGGCATTCCGCCGGGCGCAGGTGTTGGCCTGCTCGACAGCAAGGTCGCCTTGCCGGACCTGACCTATGCCGGCCTGAAGTGCCTGCGTGGACTGTGGGACGGGCAGGGCGAAGACGCCAAGCGTGTGCAGGCCGGTATCCAGGCCACGCATGCTGGTTTGCCGCGCAAGGGCCTGCCGGTGATGGTGGTGCATGGCGCTGACGATGGTCTGATTCCGCCGGCTTTCAGCAGCGCGCCGTATGCCGCCGCGGCTAAGACTGCAGGGCGTGAGGTGAGCTATTGGAAGGTGCAGAACGTGCAGCACTTCGATGGTTTCCTCGGCCTGCCGGATTACGGCTCGCGTTACCTGCCGTTGTTGCCGTACGTGTACGAAGCGCTGGATCGGGTGCAGGCGCGTCTGGACAAGGGCACGGCATTGCCGGCCGATGCCGTGATCGCGACCACCCCACGTGCGGGCAAGCCGCTGACGGCAGAGAACCTGGCGATGCCGAAGTAAGCAAGGCTTCTGCCCCCTCCCTTTTGCGCAGCAAAGGGGAGGGTTGGGGAGGGGTTGCTTTGAGCCCCTCCATTTGCCGAAGGCAAGGGGAGGGCTGGGGAGGGGGTGTTGTTGCTCTGCGCTGTTGGATCTGTGGCTTCGCGGCTGACGCCGCTCCCACAAAAGGAACAGCCACCCGCGCGCTGATGGCATCATTGCCAGATGCATACACTGAACTCTCCTTCCCGCGTCATCCCCTCCGCCCTCTACCAGCGCGAGCGCTGGCGCAATGGTCTGGGCTGGACGCGCGAGATCCTGCGTCTGCCGGAGCAGGGTGATTGGCAGCTGCGTTTGTCGATCGCGGAGATCGAACAGGACGCGGCCTTCTCCGCCTTCCCCGGTGTCGAACGTGAGCTTGTATTGCTGCAGGGCGAAGGCCTGCGCCTGCGCTTTGCCGATGGCCGTTGCGAAACCCTGTTGCCGCCATATCAGCGCCTGCGCTTCGCTGGTGAGGCAGAGCTGGTGGGCGAGCTGGTCGATGGTGTGACCCAGGACTTCAATCTGATGTGGCGGCGTGAGGCACTGCACGCCGAGCTGCTGCATCGGCCCTTGGTCGGGAACATGCTGTTCTTCACCGAGCCGCAGGCGGCGTGGGCGATCCATCTATTGGCCGGGCAGGCCGAGTTTGAAGGTGGTGTGCTGCCGGCAATGTCGGCGGGCGATACCGCGTGGTTGGCTGCCGGTGAACGGCAGCGCTATACGCTTAGCGGCGGCGGGGAGTTGTTGGCGATACGGGTGACGCCTGCGGTGCCGGCTGTTGTGGGAGCGGCGTAAGCCGCGAAGCCACAGAACCAGCAGCACGGAGCATTACCCCTCCCCAACCCTCCCCTTTGCACTGCGTGCAAAAGGGAGGGGGCAGAGCTAGTAGACGTCGCGGCGATAGCGCCCTGCGATGCGCAACGCCTGATGCGCTTCGGCACCAATCACGTCGATGATCACCTTGTCCACGGCCGGAGCCATGCCTTGCAGGCTGCCGCAGACCAGGATGGTGGCGCCGTCGTCCAGCCATTGCCGTAGCAGCTCGCCATGCGCGGCCAGCGCGTCCTGCACGTAGTGGAACTGGCCGTCATCGCGGCTGAAAACGCTGTCCAGTCGTTCGATTCCACCCTCGCGCTGCCACTGCTGCAGCTCGTTGCCGAAATGGAAATCGTGGGCCGCATTGCGCTCGCCGAACAGCAGCCAGTTGCGTCGCGCGCCGGCATCGATGCGTGCGCGTAGGTGCGCACGCAGGCCGGCGATGCCAGTGCCGTTGCCGATCAGGATCAGCGGGGCATCACCGCGCGGCGGATGGAAATTGCTGTTGCTGCGCAGGCGCAGATCAATGCTGTCGCCGATCTGTGTGTAGTCACACAGCCAACCACTGGCCAGGCCGGGTGTGCCGTCCGGGCGCAGCTGCCGGCGCAGCATCAGCTGCAGGCTGCCTTCGCCTGGCATCGAGGCAATCGAGTATTCGCGGTGCGGCAGTGGCTTGAGGCTGGCGGCAAGTGCATTGGCGTCGCGGCTATCGGCGCCGTCGGGCAGATAGGAGCGGGCCAGGACATCTGCCAGTGTGCGGCCGTCGGCCAGCACGGTGGCGGCATCGAAACGGTTTGCCTGCAGCCACTGCACCACCGCAGCGGCAGACTGGCGTGGGCCGATCTCGGCAATATCACCGGCCTGCCAGGTCGGCAGCTTTCCATCCGCGGGCTGCAGCTGCAGGTGGAAGACCTTGCCGCCGATGCTGCCGGGGTTGAGTACTTCGCGCCTGCGCAGCAACCAGGATTGATAGGCTGGCGCACTCCAGTCGGTTGCATTGGCTGCTTCGCCGCCAAGTTGGCCCAGCAGCTGCTGCCAATGGCGCAACGCATCGGCATCGGCGTTGTCCACTTCCACCGTATCGAACAGCGGCTGTGCGCCGTGCGTGCGCAGCCACTCATCGAGTTGATGGCCGAATGCGCAGTAGTGCTCATAGGTCTTGTCGCCCAGCGCCAGTACGGCGTATTGCAGCTGCGGAAGCTTCAAGGGCTGCGGCATTACCCGGCTCAGGAAGGCGAGTGCATGGTCGGGCGGATCGCCTTCGCCGGTGGTGGCAGCGATGAACAAGGCCTGGCGGCTGCTGGCCAGCAGGGCCGCATCGACCTGGTCGATGGCGCGTAGCCGGGTCTTGTGGCCCGCAGCGCGCAGAAGCGCGGCGGTGCGCTGTGCCAATTGTTGGGCAAAGCCGGTCTGACTGGACCAGACCACCAGGATCGGCGGTTCCTTGCTGTCACCGCCATCGTCATCGCGTTGGCGGGTACACCACCAGAGTGCGAAGCAGGCCGCCGCATAGATCGCCAACGCTGCCACTGCCATCCACCACTGCGGTGCCAATGGCGCGGCCGGCCACCAGCTCTCGCCCAGATGCAGGCGCAGCAGCAGCAGGGCGATCAGCAGCAGGCCCAGGCCGACGGCGAGATTTCCGAGCAGTGCACGCGTGGAGCGGTTGGAATTCATTGCGTGCTGGCGTCCAGGTAACGCTGGAAGATGGGGGTCATGGTTTCGATCAGACCGTTGCTGCCGCGGGTGATGAAGCGTGCAGCCAAGTCGTGGTCATTGGCAAAGGCCAGACCTTCTTCGACGCCCATCACCGTGAGCGCGGTGGCCCAGGCGTCGGCGCGCATCGCGTCGCGGGCAATGACCGTGACGGCTGCGGCAGCGCGGTTGACCGGGGCGTGGCTGCGTGGGTCCAGGGTGTGGCTGTAGGAGACGCCATCGCGTTCGAACTGGTGCCAGCGGTCGCCGGAGGTGGCAACCGCCAGATCATCGAGCGCCAGCACGCGTGGCGGATACTCGGCGCCGGCGTCTTCTTCCGGTGCGGATTCAACCAGCACGCGCCAGGGCTGGCCGTCGGGCTTCAAACCGTAGCCATGCAGTTCGCCGCCGACTTCGACCAGCGCGGCGGTGATGCCGATACGGCGCAGCCAGGCGCTGACCAGATCCACGCCGTAACCCTTGGCGATGGCTGACAGGTCCAGCTGCAGACCGCCGGGTTGAAAGGCGCTCTGTGTCTGCGGATCCAACTGCAGCTTGTGCCAGCCGCAGCCTGCTGCAACCTCGGTCAGGCGCGCGGGATCGGGCACCGTCTGTGCGCCGGCATCGGCACCAAAGCCCCATAGGGCGACCAAGGGCCCGATGCTGGGATCGAAGGCGCCAGCGCTGCGTTCTGCGATGTCGCGCGCGGTACTCAGCACGGTCCAGAAATCATCTGGCAGCACATGCCAGCTGTTGGCGGCGGCGCGGTTGTAGCGGCTGATGTTCGAGTCGGCTTCCCAGGTGCTCATCTGCGCGACCACGCGGTCGAGCTCGGCCTGGATGCCGGCATGCAGCGGATGCAGGTCACGGCTGCGTGCAACCACCAGCTTGACGCTCCAGCTGGTGCCCATGGTGTGGCCGCCAAGGGCGGCGATGTCGGAGTTGGAGGACATCGGTATCAGAAAAGCCAGCTGGGGCAGGTGTTTCTTCTCCTGTTTACGGGAGAAGGTGCCCCGAAGGGGCGGATGAGGGGAAGCTTTTGCCTTTTCTGGCCGGCAGCCAATTTCATTGATGCTGCTTCGGCTTTGCCCTCACCCCAACCCCTCTCCCGGAGGGAGAGGGGCTTTGAGCTTTACTGCGGCAGCACTTCCAGCGTGCCTACGTAGCTCAGGCGGCGGACGCTGGCTTGCGGGATCGAGGTCTTGTTGTCCTCGGTGCCGGTTTCCAGCCAGTACATGCCAGCCTGCGGCCAGGTCACCGAGAACTCGCCGTTGGCGTCGGTGGTGACCTTGATCTCTTCCTGGGCGTTGCGGTAGCGGGTGCCGCCACGGGTGATCTCGACTTCCAGGCCAGCGTGCGGCTTGCCATCGACCAGCAGCTTGAACTTGGCCTGCTCGCCGGCGAACAGATCGTTCGGGTGGCCTACCGCAACCAGCTCCATTCCCTTGCCGGTCGGCTTGAGCGCGGTGTCGTTCGGCTTGCCGTTGGTGACGAAGGTCTCGATGCGGCCGGCGGTCTCGGAGACCTTCAGGTCCTTGGCGTCCTTCGGCACTTCGGTGGCAAAGGTGGCGGCGTTACCGCGCCAGCGCTTGGGCTTGCCGTCTTCCTGCCAGTTGGCCGACAGGCCGGCATTGACGGTGGCCAGGCGGTAGGTGCCCTGCTGGGTCAGTTCGACGTCGAACACGCTGCGGTACTTGCCGGTGGCGGCATTCTGCGGCTGCACGGTGCTGCCGTCCGGTGCGGTGATCACCAGGTTGTCCAGACGCAACGGCACGTGGTTGAAGTAGAACAGGTCGTTGGACACGGCCGCGTCCACGGTGATCCACGGGTTGGTACCGGCAATCACGGTCTGTGACGGCTGCAGCCAGGCCTTGTGGGCGGCGGCGGAGAACGGCAGTACGGCGGCGATGGTGGCAGCAAGCAGGAGGGAACGCTTCATCGGTTGGCTCCGTTGGTAATGGGGATCAGGGCTTGACGGCGAGGGTGACGGTGCCGAGTTCGGAGGTGCCCTGGGCACGGCCGTTCTGCGCGGCACGGGCCGGCCAGGTGAAGGGGATCTTGACCAGTTCGCGGCCGCCGACTTCGCGTGCGGCTTCCACCACCAGCGAGTACTGGCCGGCGGGCAGGGCGCGCAGCTGCGGCTGGCGGTCGCTGAAGCTGAGCTGGTGCTTGCCGACCGGGCGGGTCGGGCCGGTGACGCCATCGACCGGCACCTGCAGGGTGCGGCCGCTCTTGCGCCACCACTGGCGCAGGTCCGGCAGCCACTTGGTGCCATGGCCTTCGGCGGTGTCCTTGAGCTGGTACCAGACCGACAGGTTGGCGGCGACCTGTTGGTCGGCACCTTCGATCCACACCGCGACATACGGGCGGTGGTACTCGGCCACGTTGAGCTTGGGCACTTCGACGTTGACGTCGAGGCTGGCGGCGTAGGCGGCAGGAGCGGTGGCGATCAGGCCACTCAGGGCGATGGTCAGGGTGACGCGCATGGTGCGACTCCGGAGAGAAAGACGGTCAATGGATGAGGAGCAGGGCGATCAGCAACGGGATCAGCAAACCCAGGCCAACCAGCGGCCAGGTCATGCGCCGCTGCCGCGCATGCAGGTGCAACAGGAACAGGCCGGTGATGCAGAACACCAGGCAGGCCACCGCGAACACGTCGAGGAACCAGCCCCAGCCCGGGCCCGCATTGCGGCCCTTGTGCAGGTCATTGAAGTACGAGACCCAGCCGCGACGGGTTTTTTCAAACTCCACCGCGCCGGTTTCGCGGTCGATGCTCAGCCAGGCATCACTGCCGGGGCCGGGCATGGACAGATAGATTTCTTCCGGTGACCACTCGGCCTCGCGGCTGCCGATGGACACTTCCAGGTGATTGGACAGCCAGTCGGCGACGCGCGCTGGCAGCGGTGCGTTGCCGTCTTCGCGCTCGCCCAAAGCCTTGAGCACGGGAGCAGGCAATTCCAGCTGCAGGTTCTGCACCTGTGGCTTGGCTTCGATCTTGGACGCGTGGTTCAAGGTGATGCCGGTCAGGGAGAACAACAGCATGCCGATCAGGCAGACTGCCGAGCTGATCCAGTGCCACTGGTGCAAGGTGCGCAACCAAAAGCCACGGCTGGCCTGTTGTTGCACGGTGCTGGCGGTGCTGCGGTCTGCGGACACGGGGATCGGGATTATTGAAGGACGACGATTAGAGCACTAATGAGAATGATTCGCAATTTGTGCGATGCATTGCCCCCTCCCTTTGCCGGAGGCAAGGGGAGGGTCGGGGCGGGGGAGCTTTTGTTCTGGCTGTTGCTCGGGTTGTTTGCTTCAAGTCAGAAGCAAGATCAAAAGCTACCCCTCCCCAACTCTCCCCTACGCTTCGCGCAAGGGAAGGGGCTGTTCTGCTTCTGCTGCTAACGCTTAAGTACATGCGGCGTTGACAGAGGGGAGTTCGGAAGCCAAAAGCTACCCCTCCCCAGCCCTCCCCTGTGCTGCGCACAAGGGAGGGGGCCGATCTCCGCTCCGCTTCGGCATTTCTGAGCGTTTCGCCAATCAGAACTTCGCGTTGAGCGACAGCCAGTAACTGCGGCGCTGTTCCTTCACCGCGTAGTCGTCAACGCAGCTGTACTCGCTGGGCGAGGTCAGCACGCAGGACTGCGAGACGAAATCCTTGTCGAACAGGTTGTTGACGCGTGCATTGACCGTCAGCCAATCGTTGAGCTTCCAGCTGCCACCCAGGTGGAAGGTGGTGTAGTCCTCGTAATAACGCACAGTCGAGCTGGTGACGCCGCCCACGTTGGAGAGCAGGGTGTCGCGGTAGCGGTCGTAGCGGCCTTCACCGATCAGGCTGAGGCTGATGGCGTCGTTGAGCTGCCAGTTCAAGCTGGCATTGGCCATGTGCTTGGCCGGGTTGCCGGCGATCGGCTGGCCCTTGGTGGCGCCGCTGGTCTGCTCGCTCTTGGTGTAGGTGTAGTTGCCGCGCAGCTGCAGGTTGTCCAGCAGGTCGACGTGGCTGGCCAGTTCAACGCCGCGGGTCTCGGCCTTGTCCAGGTTCACGCTCTGGCTGAAAACGCTGTACCCAAGCGCCGCCCAGCCCGGGCCCACGTCAATGCAGTAGCCGCTGTTGGCAGGTGCCACTTCGCAGTTGGCGAAGCTGCCACCGCTGGCGATCTTGTCTTCGAAGCGGTTGAGGAAGGCGGTAGCATTGAAGCCCCAGTGGCCGCCGTCGTAGTACGTGGCGATCTCATAGTTGGTGCTGGTTTCCGGCTTCAGGTGCGGCGAGCCGACAAACGGGATCACGCCCTGGCCACCAAAGCCGGTGACACCCGGGAACAGCTGGTCCGGACGCGGGGTCTTGTAGCCGGTGCTGACGCCGCCCTTGACGGTCCAGGCATCGCTGGCGTTCCACACCAGGTAGGCGCGCGGGCTGACATGGCTGCCGAAGATGTTGTGGTGGTCATAGCGCAGGCCGAGCGTGGCGGTGAGCGTGTCAGTGAACGCCCAGTTGTCCTCGGCGAACACCGACCAGGTGCGGTGCTTCTGCTTGACGTTGTCGCGGTAGCCGTTGCCGTCCATGCCGAACACGCCATCGGTCATGTCGGTGTTGTTGTACTGGCCGCCCACGGTGACCTTGTGTGCGCCGAAGCTGAGGTCGAGCATGGTGTCCAGCACCATCGCGTCCAGTTCCATGGTACGCAGCGGGCGCGGCAGGAACGCCTGCAGGCGTGCGCGCTCGGCGTCATTGAGCACCGACAGGTTGCCGCTGGCCATATTGCAGTTGGCGGCCTGGCCGCGACGACGGCAGACATCGTTCCACAGGGTCTGCAGGTCGGCGCGCTCGTCCAGGGTCAACGGCAACGAGCGGCCCAGGTTGTTGCTCTGGGTGCGCGACAGGCTGGTCTGCCACGTGCCGAAGTCGTAGCGGCCCTGATGGGTCAGTGCCAGTTGGTCCAGCTCATAGCGTTGGTAAGCGGTATAGCCCACACGCGGCTGCACCACGCGGCGGGTGGTGGTGCCACCGCTGCCGTTGGGGATGGTGGCCACGCCGCTGCGCCACAGGCTTGCGGCGCTGTCCAGGGTGCCGGTCTGGCCCTTGCTGTTGTCGTACTTCTGGCGCGAGACGTCGTAGTCCAACCACAGGTCGTGGTTGTCGCTGGCCTTGAAGTTCAGGCGGATGCCACTGTTCCAGTTGGTGTTGGCCACGGCCTTGCCGCCGCCGCCAAAGCCAAGTGCGCGTTCCCACTGGCTGCCATCGGGCAGCGGCAGCGAGTCCCATTCCGGGCTTGATTCGTCGATGTCATACCAGCTGCCGCGCACGCTCATGCCGAGGCGGTCCTTGATCAGCGGGCCGCTCAGGTAGACGTCGGTGGTACGCGCATCGCCGAAGGCATCTTCCTGCTGCATGGTGAAGCCCTGTGTCACTGAGCCATGCCATTCGCTCTGGTTGCGACGGGTGATGATGTTGATCACGCCGCCCATGGCGTCGGCACCGTACAGGGTCGACATCGGCCCGCGAACAACTTCGATGCGGTCGATAGCGTCCAACGGCGGCATATAGGCGAACTGACCACCGCCGAAGTTGTTCGGGTACAGGTTGCCAACGTTGCTCTGGCGACGACCATCGATCAGTACCAGCGTGTACTCGGACGGCATGCCGCGCATGGAGATGGTGGCGCGGCCGTTCTTGTCGGTGGTTTCCATGCCGACGTCGATGCCCTCCACGTCACGCAGTGCGTCGACCAGGCTGGTGTAGGGACGCAGCGCCAGTTCCTCGCGGCTGACCACGCTGATGCTGGCCGGCGCGTCGGTGATCTTCTGCTCGAAGCCGCTGGCGGTGACGACGACCTTGTCCAGCGTGGTGGGAGCACCGCTGCCGTTGGCATGGGCGCTGGCGCTGATGGCGCCGAGTACGGCGAGGCTGAGCAGATGGCGGGAAACGGACACACGGTGACGCTGGCGCAGGGCCATGGGAATACCTCGATCAAGGAATGCAGGTTGCAGCCGTCGTCACCGCAGGCGCGTACGCGTGCAGGGACGAGCTGGAAGAAGAGAGGGGTGAAACGGAAACGACTACGTGCGGAGCGTCAGCTCAACGGTGGCGCTTGCCCGCGCTGTTGGCGTGGGCTGGCCAGTGCATGGGCAATGATCGGCGTGGATGCCGGGATGACCGTGCGGATGGGGGCAGCGTCGTCCGCTGCAGACAGCAGCTGCTGCACATCGGGCTGGGGCTGGACTGCGCGTGGTGCGCGCAGCTGAGCGACACGGCGCAGCTTGGCCGGGCTTTCTTCTTCCAGGTGGCGTTCGCCGCCTTGACGTTCTTCGGACGGCGTAGAGGCGTGGCCGTTCTGAGCCAGGCCGAGCCGGGAGAACTGGGTGCCACTCTGGCAAAGCGCAGCCAGCAGCGACAACAGCAGCAACATGCACAAAGCCAGCGGACGCAGGCTGACAGCGCCGGAAACGGCGTTGTTCTGTGCGTGCTGGCGCTGTGGTTGTTGCATGCGTATCTCCGGATTGCGGACGCGGCGAGATGGGCCGACGTTCGCGGTGCGGCATTGTAGATACGATTCGTTAACTTTTGCAAATGAGAATTGATACCAACTTGACGGATATCAAGTCCTGATCGGCATGGAGTGAAAGCCGCCGTGGTTCTGTAGCCCGGGTAAGCGTGGCGCATCCGGGATCCGGGGTCTGCCGGGTCTTCGGCCTCTCCGCCAGTTGCCCCGGGTGCGCCGCGCTTACCCGGGCTACGATCCTGATCGAGGTTCGGGCAGGTCGGAGGTCGGGGCTGAAGAAGAACTGGTGTTCCGTTACTCAGGTCTCAGCCCATTGCCGCAGCAGGTTGTGGTAGATCCCGGTCAGGCTGACCAGTGAAGGGTGCTGTGGGTAGTCCTGGGTCAGCTGCTGGATGGAGGTGTCCATTTCCCACAGCAGGCGTCGGTGGGCCTCGTCACGGATCATGCTCTGCACCCAGAAGAACGAGGCCAGGCGCGCGCCGCGCGTCACCGCCTGCACCTTGTGCAGGCTGCTGGACGGATAAACCACCAGGTCACCGGCCGGCAGCTTTACTTCGTGCTCGCCATAGGTGTCGGCGATGATCAGCTCGCCGCCTTCATATTCTTCCGGCTCGCACAGGAAAAGAGTGCAGGACACATCCGAGCGCAGCTGCTCGCCCTGGCCCAGGTTCATCACCGAACCATCGACATGAAAGCCGTAGGTGCCGCCGCCGCTGTAACGGTTGAAGCGCGGTGGCAGATATTTCAACGGCAACGCCGCGCTGAAGAAAGAGGGGTTGCTGGCCAGCGCCAGCAGCACGGTTTCGCCCAGTTCGCGACGCAGCGCGGAGTTCTCCGGCAGCTGCTCGTTGCGCTTGGCGTGGGTGCCGAGATGGCCCACGGTTTCGCGGCCGTCGGTCCAGTCGGCCACATCCAGTTTCTGGCGGAACAGGGCGACTTGTTCCGGGCTGAGTACGTTGGGGATATGCAGCAGCATGGGAGTTCCTCAGGGCCTGGCTCAGGCGACCAGTGCACGGATCTGCGGATGGGGAGAGGCGGCCAGTTCCGGCACGATATGCGCCATGAAGGCTGGACTGCCGTTGGCAAGTGCCAGCCGTAGCCAATGCACCGCCTGTTCGATCTGGCCCTGCTGCAGCAGGATGGAGGCGAGGTTGGCCTGGCCGCGGAAATCGCCGGCTTCGGCCGAACGCTGATACCAAGCCAGTGCCGCCTGCGGATCGCGTTCGATATCCAGCCCGTCTTCCAGATGCCGTGCCAGCAGGTTCATCGATTTGGCATGGCCCATGTGGGCGGCCTGGGTGTAGAGCGCCAGCGCCTTGGCCCGGTCCTGCGGCACGCCGCGCCCGGTGGCAAGCAGGTTGGCATGGTTGTACATGCCCCAGTCCAGGCCGGCTTCGGCAGCATTGCGGTACCAGACCGCAGCCAGCGTCGCGTCAGGTGCACAGCCCTGGCCCAGCTCATGGCAGCGGCCGAGCATGTTCATGGCCAGTGCGCTGCCGTTGTTGGCGGCCGTTTCGTACCAGAGCAATGCGGCTTGTTCATCGCGCGCCACGCCCTTGCCTTCGATGTAGAGCTGGGCCAGCAGCAGCTGTGCGTCCAGCTGGCCGCTAAGCGCAGCCCCACGGATCTGTGCGAACGTGCCTTGTGGGTCGTTCCGCAGTTGCCGTGCCAATGCATCGGCATCGCTTGGAAGGGAGTTGGACATGGTCCTGCCTGTGACCGACGTTGATCGGCGTTTGATTGCTGATGGTAGCTATTGCCGGGGACTGCCGTCGCCTGCCACGGCAGCGACGAAAAGCACAACGGCGGCAGGTTCGCACCTGCCGCCGTTGCTGGTCATGCCTGGATCAGAACTTGACGTTCAGTGCCAGCGTGGCTGCGCGGCCCGGGGCGATGCTCGCGTAATGCGAGGCATAGGCCTTGGTGAAGTAGATCTTGTCGGTCAGGTTCTGCACGTTCAACTGCAGGCTGATGTTGTCCTGGATGGCGTAACCGATCATGGCGTCCCAACGGGTGTAGCTCGGGATCCACTTGGTGTTGGCCGCGTCGCCGTACTGCTTGTCGACGTAGCTGGCGCCACCGCCGATGGTCAGGCCGAACGGCAGCACATAGGTGGTCCACAAGGTCGCGGCGTGTTTCGGGGTGTTCGGGAACACATTGCCGTTGTTCGGCGAGACGATGTACTTGCCTGCCGGGCAAGGCTGGCCGCGCGGCACGGTGACGCCGCAGACGAAGCCGTTGTCCTTCAGCTCGGAGTCCATGTAGGTGTAGCCGGCAGAGACGTTCCAACTGTCGGTGATCTGACCGGTGACGCCCAGCTCCAGGCCATTGATCGCCTTCTTGCCTGCGTTCTCGGTGTTGCCGGAGTCAACCGTGACACGAGCGTTGCTCATCTCGGTGTGGAAGATGGCAGCGGTCAGGTTCAGGCGCTTGTCGAGCAGGTCCCACTTGGTGCCCAACTCGTAGTTCTTGGTTTCCTGCGGCTTCAGGTTCTGGATGGCGGCGCTGATCGAGTCATTGCCTTCACCGCTGTCCATGCCCGGCGGGGTCGAGGAGGTGCCGTAGGACAGGTAGATGCTGCCATTGGCGGTCGGCTTGAATACCACGCCAGCCTGGTAGTTCAGGAAGCCGTCGCTGTTGCGCAGCACAGTCGGAGCACTGTTGACGATCGGGGTGACCTGCTCGGTGTCGTAGTCATCCCAGCGCAGGCCGAGGTTGACCAGCCACTTTTCGCTGAACTCGATGGTGTCGAACGCATACACCGACTTGGTCTTGGTGGTCTGCTCGATATCCAGGGCCTTGTTGCTGCGGGTCACCGGGTGGGTGGCCGCCCACGGATCCTTCGGGTTCGGGTTGTAGAAATCGGTGCAGTTGTAGCCGGTCGCCGCGCCGGTGGTCTTGCAGACCTGGTTGTTGCCGATCGGGTTGTTGGTGCCGGCGCCGCCGATCACGTAGCTGCCCTTGCTGCTCTTTTCTTCGCTGTACTCAACACCGGCGCTGTAGCTGTGCTTCAGGCCACCGGTCTGGAACGCACCGGTCAGGCTCAGCTGGTCGGCGAAGGTCTTGGTGTCGATCGCACGGTTGTTGGTACGACGCCACAAGGTGCCGTACAGGTTCGGGTTGTTCTTGCTGTCGTCCGGCTGGGTCCACAGGTAGTCATTGCTGGTGTTGCCCAGGCGCGCGATGTTGCGCAGCTTGTGCTCGCCGAACGAGTAGCTGGCGTCCAGGGTGCTGATGTCGGCGCGGGTACGCTGGAAGTCGCGGTCAATCAGGCCGTAGTAGTTGTTGCGGTTCGGAACCAACGGTGCGCCAACGGTGGTCTTGGTGGCCGGGTCGCCGTACGGGAAGCCGCCTGCGTCAGGCATGTCGTCGGTTTCCAGGTGGTAGTGGCTGGCGATCAGCTGCAGCGGGCCGTTCAGGCCGAACGCGATGGACGGCGCGATACCCCAACGGCTGACGTTCGCAACATCACGTCCGGCGATGTCGGACTCGTGCTTGAGCAGGTTCAAACGCGCAGCGATGCCGTCGCCGAGCACATAGTTGGCGTCCACGGTGCCGCGCGCATAGCTGTCGGTGCCAATGCCCATGCTGGCACTGGTCTCGTTCTTCAGCTTCGGGGTCTTGCTGACCAGGTTGATGCTGCCGCCGCCGGAATCACGGCCGCCGTAGGCCGAGCTCGGGCCCTTGACCACTTCCAGCTGCTCCAGGTTGAACACTTCGCGGGTCTGCGTACCAACGTCGCGCAGGCCATCGACGAACATGTTGCTCTGGCCGTCGAAGCCACGCAGGAATGGACGGTCTCCGGTGGAGTTGCCACCTTCGCCGGCACCGAAGGTGATGCCCGGAACCATTCGCAATGCGTCGACCAGGTTGGTCGCGCCGATTTCCTGGATGGTCTTCTCGGTGACCACGGCCACCGATTTCGGCGTATCCAGCAGTTCAGCGGTGAACTTCGGCGAGGACGGCGCGAACCAGCTGCCGCGTACCTGCACCTGGTCCAGATCGGTGGCCTTGTTCTTGGCCGAGTCGGCGTCACCTTCGGCAGCGAAGGCGGTCAGCGGCGAGAAGCCGGCGGCCAGGGTGGCGGTAGCGAGCATGGTGGCGCGCGGAGCGTACTTGCGGGTCTTGATGTGGGTCATGGACGGGTATATCCGGGAGAAAAAGGAACAGGTTTGCCTGGCGGGCCGATGGCACCGCGGGCGAAAGTGAAAAGCGGAGGTATCGAAGGCGACGCGCGCAGAACGCGCAGGGTCACCTGATGCTGCTTAGGCGGCGTGGGTACGCGGCGGGGCGTGGCCGGGATTGAGCAGCAGATAAGGTGCCAGCGGATAGCGCTGGGCACGTTCAACCGCGTGCTGCAGCAGTGTGTCGCTGGCGGCAGTCAGAAATACGTGGCTGGGTGTAACTGGAACAAGCTGGACCGGGCTGGACAGCATCGGCGCAGGGCGCTGCTTGCTGACGCGCGAGGTCTCACCGCCGGATTCGCTTATCGCCGTCATCTGCAGTGGTTGCTGCGGATGGCCGGGCTCAGGCGAAACCAGAATTTGCTGGAAACCTTCCATCGCCACCGGGACGGTAACCACAGCCTTGGCCTGGAGCGTGACGGCCCAGACCAGCAACATGCCGAACACCAGCATCAACCAAGGCAGGCGCCGCCGCACGGTGGCGGCAGTCAGCTTTTGAGCCTTGGTGGACGGGGAGTGCATGGGGGAAAGACGCGGGCCGTTAATTTCGCGTTATCGCGATAGATGCGCATCTTATTGAGAATTGTTTGCGTTTGCAATGCTAATGTGCCTAGGACAGCCGTGCCTTTCATGGGTACAGGTCCTCATCCGGGGGCGGTGTGGGGGTATATAGCTGTTGGCAGTCAGCCTATCGATGACAGGATTGTCAGATTTGGCTGTGCCGCGAACCGTCGCGGCGGATGCGGCTGGCGTGTTGTGCTGGAACTGGCAGAGGGGGAGCCGCTGCCGCAGCTCCCATGAAAGCGGTCTGGCTCAGTCGCGGTCGTCGCGGGACCAGATGGCGCCGTGTTCGCGCTTGACCGGGAACTTCGGCACAGCCGTATAGGCCGGGGCGCACAGCGCACGGCCGTCGCGGATGTCGAAGCGGGCACCGTGCAGGATGCATTCGATGCTGCCTTCGTCCGGGTCCAAGGTGCCGGAGGACAGCTCGAACTCCTCGTGCGTGCACTGGTCTTCCAGCGCATACAACTCGCCGTCCAGGTTGAATACGACGATCGGTGAGCCGGTGACTTCGTCGAAGCCAGTCTTCAGTTCGCCCGGCAGCAGTTCTTCGCTGGCACAGATGAAGGTCCAGGTCTCGCTCATGCGGCGGCCCCGAGCAGCTTTTCCAGGATCTCGAACTGCAGGTCATCGCGTTTGGGGATGCCGAAGCGTTCATCGCCATACGGGAACGGCTTTTTGATGCCGGTGCGCACGTAGCCGCGGCGTTCGTAGAACGCAATCAGTTCATCGCGGCAGTCGATCACCGTCATCTGCATGCTCGGCAGCTGCCATTGCTCGGCCACGTGCTGTTCCGCGCGCTGCATCAACTGCTTGCCGATGCCACCGCCTTGGGCAGTAGGGCTGACCGAGAACATGCCGAAGTAGCCGTGGCCGTTCTCGTCGGCAACGTGGCAGCAGGCCTGCAGCTGGCCATCCTGTTCAGCAAGCAGGATCACGCTGCGTGGACGGTCGAGATCGCCCTGGATGCCGGCCGCGTCGATGCGCTGGCCATCAAGGATGTCGGCTTCGGTGGTCCAGCCGACGCGCGAGGCGTCGCCACGGTAGGCAGAGGTGACCAGGTCGATCAGGGCCGGGATATCGGCGGCTGTGGCGTTGCGGAAGGTAAGTGCGTCCATGCCCACATTCTAGTCCCGGCGTCTGCAGCCGAACAGTTCAGCCGCTTCTGCCGGGGGGAACTACTGTCTGGTGGACTGGTCCAGGAACTCGCCAACGCGCTTCCACAACGCGGTGCGGTTGGCCGGGTCGACCACCCCATGGCCTTCCTCATCAAAATACAGTTCGACCGGTGGCCGCCCGGCCAGGCGCAACATGCGTGAAATGCGTCGGCTGTGCTCGAAGTCCACGCGTTGGTCCTCCCTGCCATGGGCAAGCATCACCGGAATGGACAGCTCGGTATAGCGATAGAGTGGGGAGGTGTCGCGAATCACGGCGGCATCCTCGTTCGGGTTGCCCATCATTTTCTCGGCCAATTGCCGGCCCTTCTCGCTGCGTGCGGTATCACTGGCGGTGAAGAACAACGCGCGGTCGCTGATGCCCGCGATGGAAACCGCACAACGGAAACGCTGCGGCCAACGGACGGCGGAGACCAACGCCGAGTAACCGCCGTAGCTGCTGCCGACCACGCACATCCGTGAGGCATCAAGCGGGTAGCTGGCCAGCGCAACATTGATTGCCGCATCGATGTCGTCTTCGATGCGCGTGCCGTAGTTGCGGTGCCCCGCTTCACGGAAGGCGCGTCCATAGCCTTCCGAGCCACGGAAGTTGACGCGCAGCACGGCATAGCCGCGGGAGGCGAGGAACTGCACTTCAGGATCGAAGTGCAGGCTGTCGGCAACGCCGATTGGGCCGCCATGGGGCAGAACTACCAGCGGGCGCGGCTGTTGCCCTGGCGGCAGGGTAAGGAACGCCTCTACGTCCAGGCCATCGGTGGATTTGAATTTCAGTACCTGGGTGGGCGCGAAAGTACGGTCCGCCAACCATGGGTAGGATTGCGCCAGCAATGAGGCGCGGTTCTGGCGCGTGTCCAAGTGGTATAGCTGCGAGGGTGCGTCGGCACCGTCGACCTCCACGACCATGCTGCTGCCGTCACGGCTGCGCCCGACCAGTTGCACGGCCTGGCCCGGGAAAGCGTTGCCCAGCTGCCTGCCAATGCGGGCATCGTTGTCCTGGAAATAATCCGAGAGCAATTGGCCATCACGATAGAACTCGACGCCGATGGGGTTGCGCTTGTCGTCGAAGATCGCCGCTTGCACGTCGGTGCCCTGCTGCGAATACAGGGTGCGTGTGATCGAACGTGTGGCCACGTCATATTCGACAAGATCCCGCTGGCTGCGCTTCTCGTCGGTCAGCGCGTAGATCCTGCTGGCATCCGCGGAGATCGCGATCGGGTCGAAGTCGAGCTCGTCCGACAGCACCATGACATCGCGGAATCCATCTGCTTGGCGCTGTACCAGCACATAGTCTTCGCCGCGCTGGACAATGCCCAGACGCAGCTCGCCGGCGCCATCGGCAAACCACCAGGTGTCATCGTTGATGCCTGTGTTCAGGCGGGTGCGCATCAGCGGGCGGAAGTCCTCGACGGCTATCTGGCTGGCGGCATGGAGTGGGTGGACCATCAACCTGCCATCGCGCGCCCTGCTTGCGAACAGGATGTAGCCGGGCTTGCCGGGCAACAGATCCAATACCTTGCCTTCGCCAGGAACCATATAGCTGGCATAGCGCGGTTTGCCGTCGGCAGCGGTAGTGATATGCAGCACGGAGACCCGGTTCAAGCCGTTGGACAGGCGCACCGAGGTGAGCAGTGTTTCATCGTCGGCCCAGCGGAATGAGGCCAGCGGCATGTCGCTGCTTCCCAGCCGGGTCTGGATGCTGGACTTGAGGTCGATGATGTCCACCGCCCAATGCTTGTCGTCCTGGCGCACCTGCATGGCGAACAAGGTGCCTGCAGGGTTGAGGCTGGAGGCCAGTATCTGTGGGTCCTGCCAATAGGGGTCAATCGCAGGCTTGTCCTTGTCCTTGTCCTTGTCCTTGTCCGTTGCGGGCTTCTTGGCTGCCGCTGCCGCTGCCGTCTCGACCTCGGCCGGGAAGGTCCTGGCTCCAGCCTGTTCCTTGTAAAAGGCCGGGAATGGGTCCGAGTAGTGGCCGGCATAGGTGAAAGCAAAGCGTGCATACAACGCAGGATGGGTGCGCTGCAGCCAGTCCATCGCTGCCAGGCTGCGGTTGGAGCGATGAACGTCGGCACGCCACATCGAAGTGGGACGGAACACCAGGTCGCCCGGATAAACAATGGTGCCGGCATCGACCTGGAACGCCAGCTCTTCTTCATCCTTGAGCAGGTAGCGAAAGCCATTGAAGGGCTGCAGCTCACGCCACACATAGCGTCCAGCGCTGGCGACATAAAGACGGTAGTTGTGGCCGGCCTGCAGGCGCGACATGACACCATCGCCCCAAACTTTGCCATCGCGATTCAGGCGAACCGAATCCAGCTCGATATTGGTGTCCACGGCGGCCAGAATCAGTGCTTCACCAGGTTTGAGCACGGGGATTTCACCGGGTTTCACTGGATCAATAGCGGCCCAGCTGGCCGCGGGCCAGCACAGGCAGGCGAGTAGCAGCCAAAGGCCAGCTCGTGACAATGACAAGGTGCGTCCGTGCTTCATTCCAACCCCCGTTTTCGGCTTGCAAGGCTGGCATGGCATGCAGCTGGAGACAAGTGTTGTAGGGAGGTCTGCTTGAGCCAGAGATGTGCTCCCTACGTGTCGGCAAAACGGATGAAGAAGGTCTGTTTGCATGCCACTGGCGTGAGACCTGATTGAAGGGATTTGGGAAGGGCGGAGCTTTTGGCGGTTGGACTTTCGGTTTCGCGGCGTATGCCATTCCTACCAGCGCAAGGCTGGTTGTAGTGCCGAGCCATGCTCGGCAGAGGTATCAGCGATGGAAAGGATGCAATGCAACGGACGCTCTACGAGCTTCGCGGCTTACGCCGCTCCCACAAATGCGGGCTTCGCGGGGGCCCCTCAGCGGATGAAGAACTCCACCGGGAACGACAGTTCCAGCGGCGCCTTGCGTGCTTCTGGCACCGCCGGCAATGGTGCTGCGCGGCGGAATGTATCCAGTGCGGCCTGATCGAGCATGGCCGAACCGGAGGTCTGCTCCAACGCCAACGACAGCACCGAGCCATCACGGGCGAGGCTGACGCGGATGTGGGCGACGCCTTGTTCGCGGCGCGCGCGCGCCGCATTTGGATAGCGGCGATGCCGCTCCAGCTTTGCCATCACGCGGCCTTCCCAGCTGTCCTTGCCGGGGTTTGCTGCGCTTGGCCCGGGTGGCAGCGGCGGGGTCAGCGGTGCGGCGGCGACCGAAGCTTCCTGTTGTTGCGGGGCCAACGCCTGCTGCACCGGCTGTGGTGGCGCGGGCGGTGGAACCACCCAGTTGGCGTCGGCGCGCGGTGGCGACAGCGGCAGCGGGCGCGGCGGTTCCGGCTTCTGTTTCTCCGCCGAGGCCGCAGCGGAAGGAGTTGGCGCGACGATCTCCTCCAGCGGCTGCTCCGGTGCACGTGGCGGCAACATCACCAGTTGCGTGCGCTCGGCCGGCTCCATCAATGGAGGATCGATTGATGGCGCCCGGCTCCACAGCAACAACGCGAACAGACCGATGTGCAGCAACACGGTGACGGTTGCAGCGATCGAGCGGATACCGCGCTCTTCCGATTCCGGGGACGGGACGTCGGCCACGCCGCGCGGCAACGGCCGGGTCAGCAGATACAGCGCACAGCCACCCATGCCGGCCGCAACCGCCAGCCATAGCAGCGGCGACGGGTGCGCGAAATACCAGAACATGGCAAAGCCCAGCGCCATGCCACCGCAGGCAAACGCTTTGGCGCGCTTGGACATCGCACCCTGCTCACGCCACAGCCGCAATGGCGGGCCGAACTGCGGGTGCTGCAGCAACCAGCGTTCGAAGCGCGGCGAGGAGCGGCCGAAGCAGGCGGCGGCCAGGATCATGAAAATGGTGGTGGGCATCACCGGCAGCAATGCGCCGATGATGCCCAGTGCCACCATCAACATGCCCAGCAGCAGATAGCCCACGCGCACGGCGCGGTTGCGCCGTGGCGGGGCTGGAGCGGTGCTCAGCGTTGCTTCCATCTCAGTCGGCAAAGGCCTGCTCGACATAGCCATGCACGCGCTGGAACGCCGCGGTGGCACCGGCCACCATGCGCTGCTCCTGCTCGGCATCCAGCGCGTTGCCATCCAGTGCTTCGGTGAAACGCCGCCAATGACGCGCGCGGCCATCCGGGTGTCCGGCCAGGTGGCGGGCGCCGTGGTTGGCATCCAGGCCGATCTTCGCTGCCAGCTTGAACAGGATGGCAGCGCCGAGATTCGAGCCTTCGACGACGTACAGCCAACCCAGCGCGGTGGCCGGGTCGATGTCGCTGTCCAGGGCTGCGTGATCATCGGCAGGCAGGGCTTCACCCAGATCGAGCAGGTCCTGCTGCAGTTCCTGCAAGCGCTGGCGCTCTGCCAGATCCGGCAACAAGCCCTGCAGCGCCGGCAGCGAATACAGCACTGCCAGGTCGCGATGGAAACGGTATTGCACGCGCAGGAAGCGCCGGTAGTTCTCAAGCGAGGCGAAGGGTTCGCCGCGCATGATGCGTTGGTCAAGACGATCATGCGTGCCGTGGGTGGCGGCTTTCAAACGTTGGCTGCGGCTGATTTCCAGCAGCATGGGGGAAGCGGACATATGCGGTTCCTCAGAAGTTGACGGTGAAGCCCATGCGCACGGTGCGACCCGGCGAGGGCATCAGGCCCAACGTCATCGCGTCCATGTAGTAACGGTCGGTGAGGTTGTCCACGCTCAGGTCGAGTGCGATGTGGTCGTTGATACGGTAGTTGGCGAACACGTCGACCAGCACGTAGGAGCCCCAATCCACTACCGGAATGATGCTGCTGGCACGCGGCAGGGTCGGGCGGTTGCCGGTGTAGCTGATCCGGCCACCGGCGGTCAGGCGCTGGTCCAGCTGATGCGTACCCAGCGTCAGTGCACCGGAGGCGCGCGGCGGGACATGGTTGCTGGCATAGCTGTCGGTGACGCCGCCCGGATAGCAGGCTGCTGACCTGGTCGGATAGGCGCGGTCGCTGTGGCAGAAGTTGGTATGGGTGTAATAGCTGCCGGACAGCTCAGTGAAGAAGCGCGGCGTGCGGTACTCGGCGGTGATTTCGTAGCCCTTGAAGTCTGCGTTGTCGATATTCTCGATTACTGGTGCCGACACCCAGCCCTGCAATTGCACGGTGGTGCGGGTCAGGTAATCCTTCACGTGGTTGTCGAAGTACGCCAGCTTCAGGCGTGCCTGGTCACCCTCGGCGAACAGGCCGTCGCGTAGCAGGTTGATGCCGTACTCGCGGTTCTTGGCGTGCTCCGGGCGCAGATCCATTGCAAACATGCTGGGAACCGGGCCGGAGCTGGTCTCGAACAGCCCGGGCATGCGCAGCGCTTCTGCATAACGGGCATAGACCTGCACGCCCTCGAAGGGGGTGAAGGTGATCGCCGCGATCGGTGCATTGCCGCTGGCCTTGTTCTGCAGATGGACGTCGGTATAGGTGATGGGGCGGCTCTGCGACGGTACCCGGGTGACTTCGCGGTCATAGCTCTTGTAGCGGGTGTGGCGTACCGCGGCGTCGAGCTTCAACCAATCGGTCGGTACCCACTCGGCGCTGGCGAACAGGCTGCTTTCCTCGCGCTTGGCGTTGTTGCTGCTGAAGCTCTGCTTGGCACTGATCGGATGCACGTCTTCCTTGCCGTGGGTGAAGCCGTACTGCAAAGCGACGTCGCCCCAGGCGGTGATGAAGCGCGAGGTGTTGGTGGCGTCGATTCCCCAGCGCTCGGCCTGGCGGTAGGTGGTCTCGATATAGGTGTACTCAGGCGGCAGTGTCGGGAACGAGTAGACGTTGCGGATGGTGTTGTCCAGGGCGGTACGCCAGGCGTTGGCCTTGAAGTCGATCAGCTCGTTGGCCGGCTGCCAGCGGTAGCGCGCGGTCCAGGTGTCGGCATCGACATCGCTGAGTGCGGATTGCAGCGCGCCCTCGCCACGCAGGATGGCCGATGGCATCAGCTCGCCGTAGCGGCTCTGGTACTTCATGCGGCCCACTTCCAGCGCCTGGTCGGGGCTGGGCTTCCAGGTTGCCTTGAACAACCAGGACTGGTTGTCGACGGAGGTGTTGAGTACTTCTTCGCCGGCACGGAAGCGGTTGAGGCCGCTGAAGCTGACGTTGGTGTAGTCGGTCCACCAGCCGAAGATGTTGGTGACGCGCTCGTTGCTGAAGATCGGCTGCGGCGCGTCCGGACCGCCTTCGCCGGCGAAATAGTTGCCGGTCTTGCGGCGCGCGAACACGCCCACCACTTCAAAGTGCTCCCAGCGTTTGGCGGCGGCGATGCTGCCGCTGCCGCCGGTCGGCTTGCCGGTGGATGGACGGTCCATGCCGGTGTCATCGGCAAATTCGGTTGGCAGGGGTTTGGGGTTGCAGATCTCACCGCCACCGCAGTCGGTGACGAAGCGACCGCCATTGCGCAGGCCACCGGTGGTGAAGGCCGGTGGCGGGGACGTTGAGTTGTCGCTGAAACCGCCCTTCAGGCGGATGCCCCAATCCTTGTCGCCGGTGATGATGTCCTCGGCGTTCAAGGTGCGCATGCTGACCACGCCGCCGATGGCGCCGACGCCTTCGGCACCGTCGGTCGGGCCCTTCTGGATGTCGATGCCTCCGATCATGTCCGGGTCGATATAGCTGCGCCCGGCCACGCCGGCATAGCCGCGGTAGACGGTGACTTGCTGCTGGCTGCCGTCGATCAGCACCGGCACGCGGTTGAAGCCCTGCATGCCGCGGATGTTCAGATCGAGCGCGCCGGAGTTGCGGTTGTCGCCGTTGATGACGCCGGCCACGCCCTTGAAGATGTCGCCAGCCTGGGTGCCGCGCGAACGCTCGATCTGCTGCAGTGACAGGTGCGTGCCGGACTGCGGGGATGTGTAAGGCGTGTCGGCTGGGTTGCGGCTGTCATCGCCCAGCTGGGTTCGGTTTCCCTGGTCACCCAGCACCCGCAGCGTGCCGATGCGTTCCACGCCATTGGCCGGCGCGCGCTGCACGGTCAGCGCGCCGCTGGCGGTGGTGGCCAGCTGCAGGCCGCTGCCCTGCAGCGCCTGGGCGGCGGCCTGTTCGACCGAGTACTGGCCATTCACTGCCCTGGCCTGCTTGCCCTGCAGCAGGGCCGGGTCCACTGACAAGGTGCGGCCGGCGCTGGCGGCGATGCGGTTGAGGCTGGCGCCTAGCGGGCCGGCGGCGATCTGGTAGTCGAGCACTGCCGCATCAGCGGCTGCGGCTTGCGCGTGGGCCAGTGGAACGGCACAGGCCAGCGACAAGGCCAGGGCAAGGCAGGAAGGGCGAAGCAAGGGGGAGGCGGACATCGATACGGCTTCCGAAAGAGGGTTTCGGATAGGGATGTGTATCGAAGGCGAGAAACCGGACACGCTCACGCTATTTTTTTTCGATCAGGGTGACCGGGCCATAGGAACGGATCAGCAAGGGCAGGGTTTCGGCCAGCGCGGCGAGCGTGCGATCGCTGTCATCCAGCGCGAACACGCCTTGCACGCGCAGCGCGGCGGCCTCTGGCGACACCCGCAGGAAGCCGCTGCGGTAAGCGCGCAGACGTTCCACCAGATCCTGCAGCGGCGCGTTGTCGAGGCTGACCCGGCCGTGCAGCCAATCGGTCAGTTGCGGCGGATTGCTGCCGAGTGCGGTGATGCCACTGGCGTCGATGCGGGCACTTTCTCCGGCGAGCAGGCGCAGGCTGTGGCCGTACTCGTTCTCGATCAGTACGTGATCGCTGAGTGCGGCAACCTGGGTGGATGCTTCGTAGCGTTCCACCATGAACCTGCCGCGCAGCAGGCTGAGCTTGGCATGCAGGCTGTGCAGCAGCAGGGGGCGAGGATCGGCGGCGATGTCCAGCAATGCACGCCCACACCGCAGCCACAGTTGGCGCTGGCTGGCGCCGAAGTCCAGGTCCATCGCGCTGCGCGCATCCAGCGTGAGCGTGCTGCCGTCATCCACTGCAAAGCGGCGGCGTTGCCCGGTGGCGGTGCGCAGGTCGGCGCTGAGTTCGCGCAGCGGGAACTTGCGGTCGGCCAGCAGCGCAGCGCCGCCAGCGATGAATGCAAAGGCTGCCAGCGAGCGCAGTGCGACACGCCGCGACGGCCGCAGCAGCAGTTCGCGCGCCTGTTGATCCTGGCCGGGGTGACGCTGGGCAACCTCGCGCAGGCGCTGGAAGCGTCCCTGGATCTCCTGCAACTGCTGCCAGGTCTGGCGATGTTCGGCCGAGGCGTCGAGCCAGCGCTGCAGCTGCTGTTCGCTGTCCGCACCGGCACTGCCGGATTGCAACAGCACCATCCAGTCGATGGCGGCGTCCATCGCCGCTTGCCCGCTCATGGAGCCAGACCCGTGTGCTGCAGGTCGTGCAGGCAGCAGCTCCAGGCTTGGCGCAGGTAGCGACCGACCGTGCGTACCGATACGCCGAGCTGTTGTGCGATCTGCTCGTGGCCCATGCCGTCGAGCTGACTGTAGAGGAAGGCCGCGCGCGCCGGTGCCGGCAGCGACTGCATGCTGCGGTCGACCAGCAGCACGGTCTCCAGCAGCACTGCACGCTCCTCGGGCGAGGGCGAAAACGCTTCAGGACTGTGCCGCAACTGCTCCAGCCAGGCCTGTTCCAGATCACGGCGCCGACGCAGGTGGAACAGCAGGCGCTTGGCAATGGTGGTCAGGAACGCCCGCGGCTCATCGATGCTGGTCAGCGGCGTGCGCGAGGCTGCGACCTGGCTGAAGGTCTCGGCGGTGAGGTCTTCGGCATCCCAGCGGCAACGCATCTGCCGGCACAGCCGTGCCAGCAACCAGTGGTGGTGGTCGCGGAACAAAGTGGCGAGGAGGGAGGATGACGCGGGGCTCATCGTTTGTGCAAATGCGAATTGTTCGCATTATTGCATGTGTGGCGGGCGCTGTGCAGCGTGGATGTTCTGGTGGGTTGTGGGGGGGGGGGGAAGCCCCCCGCGGGCACATAGTTAGAAACCGGGGTGAAACAGACCAGACCCCGCCCCCGCCCCCCCGGGGGGGGGCCCCCCCCCCACACAACCCCAAAACAGGGGCCGGAGGAGGTGGG
>NZ_JBRREG010000059.1:0-30206 GCF_056760155.1 Stenotrophomonas sp. STEN022 | reverse complement strand
AGTGGCTGCAGGTAAGCCCAAAAAGCTGGCTGTCACCGCCTGTATGCGCAAATACCTGACCAGGCTCAATGCCATGAAGCGTGACAACGCACCTTGGGCAGCCGGTATAGCGGGGGGCGCTCAAGACAGTTGACTCCTACAATTTCTCCAGCGCTGCCCGCCCTGGCTTACCCGGCTCCGGCTCGACCCCCCAAGCCAGATACCAATCCTCGCCCTGCAGCTCCGCTGGATGCTGCGTGCGCCCTGAGCCGTTGCCGCAAGCCAACGCATCGGTCGCGCAATACTTGTCGCAGCCCCAGCAGATCCTCTCGGGGTGCTTTGGATTCAACGGAAAAGGTTTGGCCAACGCAGTGCCCTCCTCGCCTGGATAGCCACCATGCGCCGCACGGGCAACCGGTGCACTGACCAAAATCAAGCAAACCAATGTAGTGCCGAGCCATGCTCGGCAGAAGCCTTCCCGGCAAACCCACCTGTAGTGCCGAGCCATGCTCGGCAGAGGCCTTCCCGACAAACCCAACCGTAGTGCCGAGCCATGCTCGGCAGAGGCCTTCCCGACAAACCCAACCGTAATGCCGAGCCATGCTCGGCAGAAGCCTTCCCGACAAACCCAACCGTAGTGCCAAGCCACGCTCGACAGAGGAGCCCTCCCGGTGATGCCCCTGCCGAGCATGGCTCGGTACTACAGGTGACGCTTTGCCTGCGCATGGCCTGCGCTCCCGCGACTTCCGCAAACCGGCACCTTCACCAACACAGACCAACGGGTGCTAGGCTGCGCAAAATTCACCCTGCGGACACCCCATGAACAGATCAGCTTTGCTGATGGTCGCGGCACTCCCCTTCGCCTGGTTCGCATTCGCAGCACCTGCCAGCGCCGCCATCCCATTGTTCAACGGCAGCTGCCCAGGCGGCCTGGAAATCCATGCTGACGAAGGCGGCCCGGTTTACGTCAACGGCAAGGAAACCACGCTCAAACGCTTCAACGACAACTACTACGAAGCCCGCGATTCCAGCAGCGGCGTGACCCTGTCCATCTCCCGCTCGGCCGATGGCGGCACCCAGGTTTCCTATACCGGCGCTGGCGGCCGCGATGGCATCTGCAGCCTCAATTCAGCACCAGCGGAAGCCGCGCCGGCCCGCGACAAAGCAATGCCACACGAAGTCACCTGCGAATCGACAGGCAAGGCGCAGACCGAGTGCGATATGGATACCCACGGAGATGTGCGTCTGGTCCGCCAGCTGAGCCACACCCAGTGCGTGCAGAACCAGAACTGGGGGCTTTACCACCATTCGGTCTGGGTCAAGGATGGTTGCCGCGCAGTCTTCAGCAACGCGGGTAACGGACGTCCAGCGCAACACGCTGCAGGCGCCGGTGCTGGAAGCGAACTGCTGGGTGCATGCAATATGCGGGCGAACGCGCAGGGCGCCGTGGTGGTTCGGGTTCCAGTCAACGACGAGGTAACCGAGCTGATCATCGACTATCCCGATGGCCGCTTCCTGTGCATGGTGCGCAATGATGGACTGGTTGAATCGTTGACACGCATGCGCGCGAAGCACTGAACGACGCGTATTGCTTCGTGGCTGCATCGGTCGGCAAAGAGCTTACCCCTCCCCGGCCCTCCCCTTCGCTACGCGAAAGGGAGGGTGCGAAGCAGGTAGTGCCGAGCCATGCTCGGCATTGTTTTCAAACCCGATCCGCCCTGCAGGCAAAACAGCCATAGCGTGCGAAATGCAGATGCACATAGGCCACTGCCGCATCATCGAAGGCATGCCGCAACCACTCGGCAACATGGGCGCCATCACAGACTTCGGCGAAGAGTATCCGGTCGTCGCCGCTGTAGGCGCGCAACGACATCAGGCGACGCTGCACCTGCGGTGGAACCTCGTTCTCAACCAGCTCCGCACGCGCCACGCCCCGGCGAACGAAGATTGGACCACTGGCCCGGTACGGTGAATCCGCAGGCTGATGCTGATACGGCAGCAGCAGGAGCTCTTCGCCAACCCTGGCGTCGGCAAGACTCACCCTGCAAGGGAAACCGGAATCGGCTGTCGCGGTAAGCCGCATGATCTGCCGCGTGGCAAGCGCAGCATCATCAAGTTGAAAGAGTCCGGAAAAATAGTCGGGATCCAACCCGCACAGCATAAAGGACGACATGGTGCATCTCGATGGGCGAAGGACGGCAACATCGCACCTCCCGCCGACCAGACGCTCGCCATGTTCGGACCGCTCATTCCTGCAACCAGGCCATGCCCGACGGCTACTCCGCGCGAACCAATGCCAACCAGCGATAGACGAGATAGACAACTGCGGCGGCCACGGGCAGCAAGCTGACCCACAGTGGCAGCTCGGCCACCAGGAACATCACCGCGAAACAGGCGAACGCCAGCAGCGACAACAACAAGGCCCACACATCGAACAACGCTGTGTCTGCAACATCCTTGCCAAGCGAATTGGTCGACCGATTCCTGCCTGAGCGCTGCCTGCGCAATACCCATATGTCCGTGACGAAATCCACAACACCTTCAATCAACCCGCCGAGCAAGCCAGACATGGTAGGACCTTGGTAACCCTGATGAATACGCGGATGGTCTCGGCAGGCAGCGCCGCCGTCAAGCGACCAACTGGTCCATCTCCACCCGGTCGGGTTTTGTCGCAGGCCGAACCATCAGGAACTGACGCCAACAAGCACGCAACTTGCGTCACTCTGTTCAATCAGCCGGCAAGGATGCGACAGCAATCATCGCGGCGTGTGCGGCCCCAGCTCCTGGGCCAAGCCGATGAGCAGCCCTTCCACACCACGGATGTAGCACAGTCGATAGGTGTTCTCGTAGTTGACTACTTCATCAACCACCGACGCCCCCAGCTTCTTGAGCCCGGCAAGCGTGTGGTCAATGTCCTCAACCGCAAACATGACGCGCAGGTAGCCCAACGAGTTAACTGGTGCAGAACGGTGATCGGCAACGATAGCCGGAGTATGGAAACAAGAGAGTTCCAGCCTGCCATGGCCGTCAGGTGTACGCATCATGGCGATCTCGACACGCTGGTCGCGCACACCGGTGACGCGCCCAGCCCACTCACCTTCGATCGGCATGCGCTCTTCCAGAATCAGGCCGAGCTCCGTGAAGAACTCGATGGCGGCATCCAGGTTCTCCACCACGATGCCCACATTGTCCATGCGCTTGACCGTCATGCGAATTCCTCGGTGGCAGAAACCAGCGTTGATCGACGACGCGTAGCAACCCGGCTGCGACGCAACGCGAGCCTACACCCTGGGCAAGGACGCCTGACAATCTCTGCATGACAGGGAGGGAGCCCAGCAACGGCGAACTTGGTGAAGACGCCAGCGAGCGGTCGCACTCCTCTCTCACCACACCGCCTGAAGGAGGTGTCACTGCATGGCCGCCGACACAGGCCTGCAGCGTCATCTGTTGCCAAGGAGGTTCATCCCCTGAATCCACGCCCCTGTCACATTGCACTTGCGAAAGACCGAGCCCTCAATTAATCCTCGATACCAGACCCCAACCCACCAAGAGCCATCGACGATGCACCACGCAGCTACTGCAACAAGCCTGCTGTCCGGCCACGACCGCAGCCTCTTCGTTCGTCGTCTTGTGGGTGCTCTCTCAATGCTGTTGCTTGCTCCCTATGTGATGGCCAGTACAGCAGCAGGCGCGCCACGGGGACAGGAGGAAACGCAGGAGGTCAACGCCCGCATCGCCCAGGTCGAACAAACCCTCCTCACACCTATCGTCGTCAAAGACGCTCCGATCCAAGCCATGCGCCTGAGCGAGCGCATGGCATTCCACAAGGTTCCCGCGGTCAGCATCGCCGTGATCAACAACGGACGCCTCGAGTGGGCACGCGCCTATGGTGTGCTCGACACCGGCAAGCACACACCCGCCGAAGCTACATCGCTGTTCCAGGCCGGATCGATCAGCAAGTCGGTCAGCGCCATGGCCGCGCTGCGACTGGTCGAGCAGGGCAAGCTATCGCTCGACGTCGATGCGAACACGCAGCTGCGCGGCTGGCAGGTTCCCGCCAACCAGTTCACCTGGCAAAGCCCGGTCACGTTGCGCAGGCTGCTCAACCATAGCGCCGGCATGACCGTGCATGGCTTCCATGGCTACGCACCGGACAAGCCGGTCCCCTCGTTGCTGCAGTTACTGGACGGCCAGACGCCGGCAAATTCGGCCCCGGTCAGGGTCGAATCCACGCCCGGCAGCACTTGGAAATACTCCGGTGGCGGCTACAGCGTGGCGCAGCTGATGATGATCGAGGCAGGCAAACAATCCTTCCCTGAGCTGCTGCAGGCTCTGGTTCTCGATCCGCTGCAAATGCACGACAGCACCTTCGCACTGAGGCTTCCGGCTGCATGGCAGGCGCGGGCCGCCACTGCGTATCACAGTGATGGTGCGGCGGTCGTCGGCAACTGGCACCTCTATCCGGAATCAGCCGCCGCCTCGCTATGGACCACCCCTGCCGATCTGGCCAGGTTCGTGATCGATATCCAGCATGCGCAAGGCGGCGCGTCGGGCAAGGTCTTGTCCAGCGCCATGACCAGCACCATGCTCCGCCCCGCACTGGGCGACTACGGCTTGGGTTTGTTCATCAACAAGGTGGGCGAAGGCATCCGCTTCGGGCACTCCGGTGGCACCGATGGTTTCCGCGCACAGTTCTATGGCTACACCAAAACCGGGCAAGGCGTAGTGGTGATGACCAATAGCGACAACGGCGGCAGCTTGATTGACGAGATAGTGGCCAGCGTTGCCACCGTATACGGCTGGCCCGACCTCAAGCCCGTCGAGAAGGCCGCCATTGCCGCCGATCCCGCAGCCAATGCCGCCGTCGCCGGCGCCTACCAGTTGCTGGGCACGCCAGCGCATGTCACCGCCGAAGGCGACCGCCTGTACTTCCAGAGCGACCTGTTCGGGGCCGCGCGCATGGAGCTGCTTGCACAATCCAAAAGCCGATTCTTCATGACCGCCAGCGACATGTCGGTCGACTTCCAGTTGGGAACTGACAACAAGGCCAGCGGCTTCTCCTTGCAGCGGGGCGGCAGCACCTATGAAGCGACGCGACAGGAGTAGGACTACGCTGGCGGAACGTCGATCGCGTGCACGGCCGCCCGGTTTTATCGGCATCGCGCAGGACGGTTGAAAGAAATCCATGCAGTCTTCAAACCTGACTCTGACCCCGGTTTTCTTTACCCTGTGCGCGTTCTGTCGTGAGGCTTGCCGTGGATTCCTTCAACCTGATGCGTGCCTTCCGGCGGATCGTCGAGCGTGCCAGCCTGGCGCGTGCGGCCGAAGACCTTGGCATGTCGGCGGCAGGCCTGAGCAAGCAGTTGCGTGCGCTGGAAGCGCATCTGGGCGTGGTGCTGCTGCAGCGGACCACGCGCCGCATGAGCCTGACTGATACTGGCCAGGCTTATTACCTGGAGTGCTGCCGCCTGCTTGATGAGCTGGATGCGCTGGAACGTGGCATCGCCCAGCAAAGCGGCGAGGTCAGCGGGCGGCTGCGGGTCAATGCACCGCTATCGTTCGCGTTGAGCACGCTGTCGCCGTTGCTGCCACGGTTCCTGGCCGAGCACCCGCAGCTGGCATTGGACCTGGTGATGGAAGACCGGGTGGTGGACGCCGTTGGCGAAGGCTTCGATGTCTCGCTGCGGATACGCGCCGAGTTGCACGACTCCAGCCTGGTCGCACGCCGCCTGGCCTCCTTGCAGCAGGTGCTGTGCGCAGCGCCCGCCTATCTTCAACAGCATCCAGCCCCGACCACGGTGGCGCAGCTGGGCGAGCACGCATTGCTGGCCTACAGCCTGTCTGATTCGCCCGGCAGCTGGCCGCTGCACGGCCCCGATGGGCAGGTGACGGTAACCCAGCCGACCCGCGTCAGCGCCAACAACAGCCTGCTGCTGCGCGAGCTGCTGGTGGCTGGCGCCGGCATCGGCGCACTGCCCTCCTTCCTGGCCGCGCCCGCCCTGGCCAGCGGCCAGCTGCAGCAGGTGCTGCCGGATCATCACTACCCGCAACGCATCGTCTACGCGGTCTACCCGACCCAACGCCACCTGCAGCCCAAGGTGCGCGCCTTCATCGACTTCCTGCACGACGCCCTGCCCCGCTGCGCCGGCCTGGATTGCTGACGCCCAGCGAATACTGAGCTGCCCGGCAGCCGCTGTTTCGTGCTGCGACGGCTACCTAAGCTGCGTTCTCCCGCTGAGCCGGGCCTGATGTCGGTGCGCTGCCCTTACAGGCAACTCGACCGACAGCCGACGCATTGCGCGCGGCGGCCCTGCTGCAACGCGGAGACCCGTGCACGCCACCGCGTGCCTGTTGCGACGCCATCGCGTCGTTCCCCGCACAGAGCTTTTCCGATGAACACTCGCTACCTCACCGCTGCACTCGGCCTGCTGCTGGCCGCCACCGCACTGCCCTCGGCGGCCCATACGTCGACCACAGCCGTACCACTTTCCTCCGGCCAGCAGGTCGGCGTCAGCCCCTGGGGCCCGAACGACGAGATCGGCCGGCTCAACCTGATCACCGATGCATCACGTGCGGCGATCCTGTCGCGGGTAAGCGGCGGCAAGGTCTACGACCTGGCCACCGATTACTACGTCGGCATGCCGAGCTGGCAGGACGCCGGCGATCCGCATTACCAGTTCTGGATGACCCACACGCCGCAGGGCACGGTGATCGATGACCCGATGGGCGTGGGCGAAACAATGAACATCACCCGCAGCTACACCGGCACCGCATTCTCGATGTACAGCCACACCGGCACGCATATCGACGCGCTCAACCACTTCGGCATCCACGGCAAGATCTGGAACGGTTTCGAGGCCAGCAAACACCTCGGTGATCGCGGCTGGAAGGTCACCGGCATCGAGAAGTTCCCACCGCTGGTTGCCCGCGGCATCCTGATCGACGTCGCCGGCGCCAAGGGCGTGGACATGCTGCCAGACAGCTACCGCGTCACCCGCCAGGACCTGCAGGATGCACTGCGCCGGCAGAAGGTCAGCCTGCAGCAAGGCGACATCGTGCTGATCCGCACTGGACGCATGCAGCTGTTCAACCAGCCCAAGGCCTATATGGCCAACCCACCGGGCATGGGCCTGGATGCCGCACGCTTCCTGGTCGAGGACGGCGGCGCGATGATCGTGGGCGCCGACAACCTCAGCTTCGAGGCCTTCCCCTCGGAAGTGGCCGACGACTACGTCCCGCTGCACACCTACCTGCTGGCCCAGCAAGGCGCACCGATCATCGAGCTGATCGCGCTGGACGAACTGGCCCGCGACAAGGTCTACGAGTTCGCTTTCATCGGCGGCCCATTGAAGATCCGCGGCGGTGACGCAGCCCCCCTGCGCCCAATAGCGCTGCCAGTCCAATAACGCCCCCGCTCTGCATTTGTGGGAGCGGCGTAAGCCGCGAAGCAAGAACACCACCAGCGCAACCCGCTGCCAAACACCCAACACAACAAGCTTCGCGCCTTGCACCGCACCTCCCACAATTCCGCCACCTGCTGACAACACCCCACCCACGCGCTAAGTTGCCCTCTGGAACAGGGGGTTCGCATGGGACGCAGAACAAAACAATCTCCTATCGGCGCATTGGCAACCATGCCGTGGCCGATAGGCATCCTCGCAGGGATCATCGGCTTCATCCTGGTGCGCTACGGCATCCAGTGGTTCCTGTCCCTTCAAGGCGGCATGCTGGCGCAAGCCTTTGCCCAACAATCCAGTGCTGTCTTCGCGCCGCTGGCATGGATGCTGCTCGGCATCTGCTGGATCGCCGCCCTGGCATCCTACCTCAATGCCCGCAAACGCCGCCGCTTCCTGGACACGCGCACCACGCTCGAAAGCCTGGCAGCCGGCGGCTGGCGCCGGTTCGAGCAGCTAGTCGGCGAAGCATTCCGCCGCCAGGGCTATGCAGTGGAAGAGACCGGGCTGGGCGGGCCCGATGGCGGCATCGACCTCATCCTGCGCAAGGGTGGCCAACGCACGCTGGTGCAATGCAAACAGTGGAAGCGCCAACAGGTTGGCGTCAGCGTGGTGCGCGAGATGGCAGGGCTTCTAGCCCATCATCAAGCGCAGGCCGTCAAGATTGTCTGTATCGGCACGTTCACTCCGGATGCGGAGGCCTTCGCGCGCGACAAGCCCATCGAACTGATCGGCGGCGAACAACTGCTGGCAATGATCCAGTCGTTGAAGACTGTGGAAGATGCACCCGTGCCAATCAATCAACGCACGGAACCAACGCTGGCGGCACCGGAACATCCAGCGCCAGATGCCGCGCCCTGCCCTCGTTGCGGAGGCGCATTAGTGCAGCGGGTCAATAGAAGCACGGGGCAACGCTTCCTTGGCTGCAGCAATTTCCCGAAATGCAGGGGCACGGGAACTGCAATCACCTGATCCCAACTTGAAGCGGGATTCTCACTGGTGACGTTACTTTCAAAGTGGCAGTTTTAATCAGATGGTCACTTAGCACCAGCCTGCTCAGATCGAGCTTGAATCGATATCGCCGGTAGCTTCGAAGCTTGCGCTTTCCTCATTCCAGAGAAAATGCACCTCCAGCCCGAGGTAGTCGAGATCTGTTTGCTGTTGCACGAAGGGATGTTCCAGACAGCGCACAAACAGGCTTAGCCGGTGCGCTCCCTCCTCCGGGAAAGAAGCGGTCTTCGAAACGTCATAGCGTAGCTCGGAAACGTAGTAATCCCCGGTCATTCTCCCCTTGTCGGGGAACAGCATGTCGTCCGCCACCTCGTCAACGTAACGCTGGACCAGCCGATGAGCAGCGGCATGGATCTCAGCCATCTGAGACTCGGCGGCCTGATGGAGCCGCGCGCCAAACTCCGCATCGATATCCATTGCAAACGGACGCGCCCAGCTAGGCGCATCGATTCTTGTCATGAGCAGTTTGGTCATGGGGATGCCGGGCGATCAAGCGAGGGAAAACCAAGTCTTGCATCATACGTCCAACGCCTGTTCTACAAAGGCGGCAGCCGGCCGCAACCGTGTACAGTGACGGGCGTGCCACGGATGCACCATGAAAAAGGATCTCGACATGAAGTCACTCCTTCCACTTCTGCTGCTGGCATCAAGTGCATTCGCAAATGACGTTGCTTCAGCCAATGAGAACACCCGCTGCAGCTGGCCTCTGAACATGCCCGCTGCAAGCCTGCTGCTGGTAGGTGAGGTCCACGGCACCAACGAGGCACCAGCACTGATTGGCGATCTGGCATGCGCCAGCGCAAGGTACGGAAAGCCAGTGGTAGTCGCGCTGGAGATTCCAATCGAAGAGCAGGCAAGCCTCGACTACTTCCTGGCAAGCAACGGCTCAGATGCAGATCAGGCAGCACTTCTAGCCAGCCGATTCTGGACACGCCAGTCCCAGGATGGGCGATCCAGCGCGGCCATGCTGCAACTGTTGCACCGGCTGCGATCACTACGCTTGGAAGGCGCACGAATCAGCGTGCTGGCCGTCGACGATGGCATGCCAGGATCGAGGGACGCCGGCATGGCCACGCGCATCAGGGCAGCACACAACGCCGTGCCCGCAGTGATTGCGCTGCTGGGGAACGTCCATGCCAGCCGCGAGAAAGGCAGACAGTCGGCACCCGACCATGAGCCAGCCGGATATTTGCTGTCTGACCTGAATCCACACAGCGTCTACGTGCGCGGGCCTGCCGGCACAGCATGGGTGTGTGTGCCGGAATGCGGTGTCAACTCGATCCCGGACAATCGGCACGTCGGCAACAAGCGGGGTTACCTGCCGGCAGTTGGAGTGATACCCGGTTATGGCGGCCTCTATGCGCCGACGAGCAGCACGGCGTCGCTGCCAGCTGTCAACTGAAGGCCCGGGGTTGCTGCTTGCTCACCACGTCAGGCGGCGGCCCTGCGAGTGGAACATCTGAATCCATCTTCAAACAATTCGACTCTGGCCCCCCTTTTGACTCGTACCAGCAGCACGCCCTCAAGGCTGCGCGCGCAACCACGCTGCCGCTGCTGCAACTGCATCCTGGTCGCTTGGCACGAGCTTTTCGGGCTGTATACCCTGCAGATACGCCACTCCAGTACGGTCGAGGAATACCGCCGTCGTCAATGCAATAGCGCCACCGTCAGGAAGCGCAAACGACTGGTTGGCCGTCGAGAGTCCCGCTGTCGGCTGCCCGAAGAAGCTGGTACCAGGGCGGCCTTGGAAGGCAACGGCCACCGCCTCGCCTGAGCTTGCCGTCCTGGGACCCACGAGCACCGCGACGCTGCTGTGGGAAAGATCGACATCGCACCCCTTGGAAGGCGGGGTGCGCCACACCGTTGCTACACCATTGCGGTCCCGGAATGCACCAAGATCGGCGTCACCCAACAGTGGCCTCAGCCCCTTGATCATCGGCCACATATTGCCCCCCGTATTGTCACGAAGGTCGATGATCCAGCCCTTGCTTGCCGTCTTTGCCAAGCCGGCGATGTGCTCGCAAAGTTGAGTGCTGAAGATATCGCCGGCCTTGGGATCGGAGCCGCGCAAGCCCGGCACCAAAAGATAGCCGATGTCCTGCATTGACCTGGCTTCCACGGCCTGCGTAACGACTGCACCGGCACGATAGGTCGAAACAGCACTGGGCGCCTGCACGGAGCTATGCCGGTCTGCAAGCGCAGTCAGAACCGTCTGGATCCTGCTGTACGCCTCCTGTGCGGGAAGCTTCTTCAAGTCTGGAGTCAGAAGTGACTTCTGCTCGGACTTCCAATCCACGCGATTTGCGTTCAGCGCGTTCGTGCGAATGATGGAAATGGCGGTATCGAGCATGTCATAGGCGGATACATTGCTCTGGACTGCACTCTCGGCGTTGAGCGTGAGGTGCTCCACATCTACACGCCCTGCACTGCCAAGCGTCACCCCAAGCTTGAGACTGGTCGCGGCTGCCGGGATGTAGAGCCGGGCCTCTCTCGGCTGGGAACCCTCATTGAGACGCACGGGCCGATCACCCGTGCTTGCGAAGGCCAAAGGCGCTTCGGGGCCGTCCGCTCGGACCCAAAGCGCGGCGTTGCCGGTACCGCTTTTGACCAGAAGCGTGCCGGTAAGAACTACTTCCCGTCCCTGAAAGGCCGCTGCGTCAATCGTGGTAATGGCGCCGACGAACTGATTTGCGCCTGTCGACTCGGCGGACAAGGTGACTGCCGCACCACCGGCTTTCGAAATATCGCCTGAGCCGCTGGCAAGCGACTGGGGACTGGTTCCCCGCCAGGCCGTATCCGCCAAGGCACCGCCGCTGAAGAACGCAACAGAAAGCAAAAAAGCCAAGCGATGCATAGTCAACTGCCTTGTTCGACTTGAAGCACAATCCTAGTTCAGACGCCCTGCTTCCACCACAAGGCTGCAAGCAGATCATGAACACCGGATACGCAACAAGTGATGGGCTGCAATCGCCCTCATCCAGAATGGCCATCGATCCTCCCCGCTACCATCTCGCAGCAGGCAGTTCGGCTTGGCTGCAGTTGCTCAACCGCCAGCTTGGGCTGTGTTTTCCAGCGCGGCACTCTCCGCCTCCACGCGCTGGATGATCGCAGCCACCACGCCACGGGTGGATTCCCAGTTCATGCCGGTGATGAGCCGGCCATCAACTTCCACATGCGATGTGCCGCGTGCGCCGTAGCTGAACTGGCCTTTGCTTCCGCGCAGGCGTTGCTCGATCGAGAACGGGAAGGTCTTGTAGTACGCTGCACTCATATCCTCGTAGGCATCGGGATAGCCGGTGACACGCTTTCCGCTGACCAGCGTGGAGCCATCGGACAGGGTCAGGTTCACCAGCCCGGCGCTGCCGTGACACACCGCCGAGACGATGCCGCCGCGTTGCTCATAGATCTGCACCGCCAACCGTTGCATGCCGGGGTGCTCGGCAACGCCATACATCGCGGCACTGCCGCCGATATACATCAGCGCGGCGTAGTCGCTGGCAGCCACCTCGTCGGGCCGGCGCGTGTTGGCCAGCGCCCACATCAGGTCGGCGTCGTAGATGCTGGCCTTGTGCTGGGGATTGCTGGTGTCGATGTAGGCCAGCGGCACGGCGCCGCCTTCCGGGCTGACGAACTGCACACCGTAGCCGGCCTCACGGAAGCCGGCATAGGCATGGATCAGCTCCGAAAAGCTGTTGCCGGCGCTTAGACGGGTGCCCGGCATGGTATCCACGTTGGACACCGCCAGCAGCACCTGGCGGCCATGGGCGGGTGCGGTTTCGCGGGTGGCGGTCTTGCTGATGATCAGCCAGCGCCCTTCCAGCTTCTTCAGCAGGAACAGGTCAACGTAGCGTGCCTGATCCTTGCTGATCAGAATCTCCGCCTTGGCGGTGGCGATGTTGCCTTCGACCTCGATTCCGAGCAGGCGGCCGACACGGCCATTGAACTGCCCCGCGTTCTTGCCGAACCAGCTGCTGTATTCGGCGATGCCCACCTCGCGCATGCCGTCCGTGCCCTGGCTCAGGTAGAGCCGCGCATCGGGATGGAAGGCGCGGCTGAGCCGATCACGCTGGTTGTAGGAACTGCCACGCAGATAGTCCTCGATGACCACCGAGATCTCACGCTGATCCGCGACCGGATCGGCATGTGCAAGCCCGCCGAACCACAACGCCAGGCTGGCCACGGCGAACCATCGGATGAGGCGTGCTGGCAGTGATAGCACACCGGCAGTGGCCGGCTTGGAAGACGTTACTGACATGAAAAGACTCCGCAGGATGGGTGCCCCGAAGTCTGCGAAATTCCTTTACGAATCAAATTACTGAAGCGTGTTTGCGGACTCACCAAACACGTTTCAGGAGCCGGCCGCCAAGCGCGACTGGGCCTGCCGCCACGCCGCAGGCGTGGTCCCTTCCACCTTCTTGAAGCTGCTGTAGAAGGTGGAGGTGGACAGGAAGCCGGACGCTTCCGCCACATCGTCCATCGATGCCGACGCCTGCGCGCGCAGCAACTGCTTGGCCGCTTCGATCCTGACCTGCGCCAGGTACGGCTTGAAGGCGGTCTTGAGGTTGTCGTTGAGCAGCTGCGACAAGCGCGCCGTGGGTATGTTGAGTCGCTTGGCCAGCTTGGCCAGGGTCAGGCCCGCGTCCTTGTACAGACCCTCGTCGGCCATCAGCGCATGCAGGGAGCGCAAAGTCGCCTCGGCTTCGCTGGGCGCGATCTTGCGGTCGCGGTAAGGCTCAGCGACTGAAGCAGGCTTACGCCGGGCAAGCGCAACGCTGATGCTCAGGTACAACACCAACGAGAACGACAGCGCGCCGACGATGTACGAGGTCAAACCGGAGGTGGCATAGGCCAGCCAGATCACGCCCACGCCCACGATCACCGAGACCACATGGCTGCGGCTCAACGCGCCAGGCGCCGCATCGGCGCGAACTTGCTTGCCGCCGCGCAGAAGCTGCCCTGCTGCCACCAGCAGGCATACAAGCCAGATCACCTGGATGGAGGCCCACACCGGCCCAGCCCACAGGCTGACGTTCTCGGTATAGGGCCAGGCGACACCAAAGGCAGTCGCCAGCACCAGCAGGCCCAAGGCAATTGCTGCATCGTTCCGGGTCTGCCGGCCATCAGGATCAAGCCAGGCCCGCACGAAGCCGATCAGGCAAACGCCAATGAAGAAACAGGCGGTCAAACCGACCTGCAGAACCAGCTTGGAGATGTCGGGCCAGAAGTAGACCAGCACGGACTTGCCGGTGCGCAGGCTCAGCATCAGCACCAAGGCCGCCAGCCAACGCTGGGCAGGGCGTACGGGCTTTCGGCATAGCAGGTAGACCGACAGCGCCGCACCGTTGAAGACGCCCAGGCCGGCGAAGAAGAACAGCAGGTAAGACGTCAGCATGGGTTCTTGGGTGCCCGGAAGGAAGCGAGTGGAGACTAGGTAATTCGGTGCATTGAAGTATGTCCGCTTCAGATTGTGGCGTCATGGGGGGCGAAGCAGAGGTTCAAACCAGTGTGCAGACCCGCAGGATGAGCCAAAACCAACTGACCAATCGAAGCCCCCTCGCTAGTGCGATCCAGTTGGAAGCGAAACTATATCTCCTGCGATTTTCTAAGACTCTGCTTCGATTCGCGCGAAGCGATAAGTGATTGCGCCGCGAAAAAAGTAGCTGCGGACTATTGAATAGCTCGCCTCCGTCGATTGCCGCATTTTCCGACCCTATCCCGTGACATGGCGTCTATTTATCAGCAACACCTACTCTCAAAGGGCGCAACTAGCGCCTAGAACCATCCTCGATTCGGGCGCAGATAGGCGTGCGGGTGGCAGCGGGCATCGCAAACAACGTATTCAACGACTTCAACGAACTCGTGCAAACAAGTAAGAACTGCCAATTAACCACAAGGAAGATAATCCATCAAATTGATGTAAGAATCACCCACCACTGCCCCGAAAGCACCTGAAATACCTAGGCAAATGGCTCCAAAAACACGAAACAACCATGTGCGACAACGCCCCCCGAGACTTTGCGAAATTCTCTCGACACGTATAAAACAAGCACGTCGCAATAACAGCCCCGTACTGGCTCAATATTCGCGACGCTCAGGAAAGCTCGTTTCGAAAGGAGGATCCAATGCAGCACCAAATAGCCTTATCTATACCCAGCTTGCAAGTCGACGTGGGTATCAATGGCAGTTCACAACTGGAGTCAACCATCGAACCGGTCTCTGTGGTCGTCATGGTAATCGTAGCCGTCCTCTAGCATAAAAGCGGAGTTGAAAATGTCAGACATAAAAAACCTTCCAACACTTACGCGAGAGGTCGCGATCCACGGCAATGCCGGGTTTGATGACTCGGTTGGTCCAGCGTGCTTCGCGCTGGGCGTCGTGGCTGGTGTATTCATCAATCAACAGATCCGCTAGAAGACCGCCGGCGCAGGCAGAAGCTTGCGTCGGCTTTAGGAAGCGAATAAAGCGATGAAGAATCCGGATAAAGTTCTAGCCATATGCAATGATCCCTATTACCAGAAGGAATTCTTCAGGCTCTCAGACGAGGCTCTTAGTTTGGAGGGACGCTTGAGTTCATGTGGTGCAATCGGCCCATTGAGATCAATAGCCGAGTCCTTGTCCAACGAACAGAGCTCGGATGCGGTGCGAGCCAAACTGTACGAAGCGGCATCTATAATTTCCAAGGAGCGAATTGATGAGCTCGTATCGGAGGAACTGCGCCGATTCGCAAGCAGACCTCTCTACGCCACGACAGCCAGAACAATCGACAGCGAAGCGCTCACCGGTATCGTGCTATTTGACAGCGATCAGCTGCGCGTCTCATTGGTTTCGATTGGGCCAATCGCACATCGAATCAAGAAGTCGCGAAAGAACGACGCCAGCGTTTCCGGCATAACCATGCAAGGCACGGATTCGTTCATCAAGTTCATAAAAGGTGGCAATGCCACGCTCAATCTTTGGCTGGCAGAACCCTTCAATCGCGAAGATCCTCTTTCCTTCCGCGAAATGCATCAACAGGCAGACAGAAAAATCACCGATGGGGATACGCTATTCCTTGAAGGCGGATCGACGGGGATGTCTATCGCCAGCTGCGAGTCGCCCATATTATTTGCCATTGCAACTCGCAACACACCGAGAACGGCGGTGAACGTTCACTACGACATGGAAGGAAAGCTTCATTCCTTCACTGCAGCGGACATGAAGTCCTCCCGTATACAACTCCTCGCGACTCTCGTCCGAGAGCTGGACTGGCACATGGGTGTAGAACATCTAATCGCTATAGCAACGAAGCACCCCGATCATTTTGTGCGATGGCATGCCATGCGAGAGGCCATTGCCTTGGATTCAGGCGCGTCTGTTCCGCATCTCAACCGCATGGTAGATCAAGACAAGCATCCGCAAGTCCGTGAAGCCGCCTCCAAGACAGTCGCACTTATCAAGGTGAACGAAAATGCCGATAGAAATCAATTCTGACGACAGCGCCTCGATCGAGCTTGGCGATCTGATTGAGTTTTTGTTTGAAAACAAAATTGAACCAATGGATCAAGACTCACTGGCATCGGCATCAACTGCACTCAAACAGCTATCGAACAATCGGAGATTCCTTGCAGAAATGATTTGCTCCGAGCTGAAGGATTACCGCAACCTTCAGACGTCAAATAGCTATTCCGCCCAGGTCTTCATGATGTATCCACCGCAGCGGAGTGGACAACCCTTCTTTCTACGAGCCTGTCTATGGCCGGCTATTGCCGACCAAATGGTCAAGACAAGCGGCACCGAGCCATTCTTTTATCACAAACCGCATGATCACAACTTCAATTTTCTGACAGTTGGCTACCAAGGTCCTGGGTATGGCAGTGATTATTTCGAATACGACTATGAGGAATGCAATGGATTCAAGGGAGAGATAGCAAAACTTCGACATATTGAGAGAAGCAACCTCTCCAAGGGCAAGATCCTCCTCTATCGGGCCTTTACAGACATTCATAATCAATTGCCACCAACCTCGTTCTCGGTTTCATTGAACATCATGGAAAACTCCATAAGGGCTTCGATGATGGATCAGTATGCGTTTGACTTGGGTAGCGGAAGAATATCAGCGCTCATCAACCGCACATCTGCCGGATCCCTATTCGGCGCAGCGGCTGCATTGGGGAACGACGAGCACAAAGAAATTCTCAAAAACATCGCTACAACACATGAGATCGAGCGCTTTCGTCTCGCCGCTTTTGACGCGTTAGCCAATGCTGCACGTGGGCCGGAAGAAGCTCTAGCCATCTGGTCAGCGGTACGCGACAGCGACTCAGCTTTTCTCCGAGGCTGGCGTCAGGTTCGGACTGCAGAGATCGAAGCTCTCGCTTGAAATGGGACGGAGGTACTGAAGTGCTCCAGGTTGAATCAGTAAAAAAAAAGTTCGGCGAAGTAATTGCAATTGATGATGCCTCGTTCGTCGTTGAGCAGGGCAGTATAGCCGCACTCATTGGCCCAAATGGAGCCGGAAAATCAACAACATTCCGCGTCATCGCAGGACTTACTCGGCCGAATGCTGGCCAAGTTCTGTGGTGTGGTCAAGCCATCCAAAAAGCGCTTCCCAAAGAACAACTGGGATTTCTTCCTGAAGAGCGTGGCCTATACCAAGATGTCACTGCAGAGCAGCTATTGAAATATTGGGCACGCTTGCGCGCAATAGGCACCCCGAGAATTCCTGAGTTACTGGAGCAATGGTTCCACCGCCTCGACCTCCACCCCAAAAGGAGTGAAAAGGTCAGATCTTTATCCAAGGGGAATCAACAAAAGCTGCAACTAGCGGCGTGCCTGATGCATTCCCCCCGCCTCCTTGTACTTGATGAACCGTTTTCTGGACTGGATCCTATCAATCAAGATTGCGTTTCGGACCTCCTGATCGAATGCGCGAACGCCGGCGCTGCGATTCTCATTTCTGCACACCAGCTTGCACTGGTTGAACGAATAGCCTCAACCATCACACTCATTCAGTCAGGGCGCACCTCAACCATAACTGGCTTTGAAATGGCCCGTATTGAGAACAGGGAACCTTCGATGCGCACCGTCACTCTGTTTATAAAACAGGGTTCCTCACCAACTTTCGGCAATCTTCCGCCCCATAGGATGACGAAGCGTCGAGAGAATAGACTAACAATCGAATTTCCTACCACAACCCTGAGCGAACTTACCGCCGCACTCGTGGAAATCAGCTCCCATGATGCGATTCTAGACATCGAATTTACGCGACCCGACCTCCACCAAGCTTACGTATCCGCAATCACATCCAATCGATCTGGAGTCCAGAATGGACCGTAGAGTCTTAGACGTGGCGCGCTTCGAATTTCTAAGATTCTTTGATCTCAAAGGAGAGATCATCAGCCTTTCAATCCTCGCGTTGATAGCTCTTATCCGCTTTGGCGGCGATGCGCTGATACTGCTGTCAGCACCTACAGGAATGAATATTGGAATAGAAACATCAAGCGCCAACTCACTTACCAACCCTTCATCCAAGCGATTTAGCTTCATCGCCACTGCGCCAGAGGCCCACGAGGATTCCATCAAGAAAGTTTACAGCGGCGAACTAGCTGGCCTTCTGGTGGAGCAGGAGCCCGCGATCTATCGCCTTTACACGAGTAACAGAGTGCACTGGCAGGACGCGCTTGCAGAAAGCTTCACACCGATCCATCTAAAAATCAGCTCGCAGCGGGAAGGGTTATCAGAGCAACAATTTAGCGAAATCACCCGTCCTCTTCAGCTGGTCTCACACGCTGCAGAAGGAACAGCGGACTCCGCTAGTTCCAGAAGCTATTCGATCTCCATCTGCATAATGATACTAACAGTCATGGGAGTAATTTCCGCACTGGCCATAATAATGCAAGGGATCGCAGGGGAGAAGTTTGGGAGAATCAGCGAAATAGTCCTAGCTGCCATTACGCCCGCAGTCTGGATAGACGGAAAAATGATCGCGGCCGGACTACATGGGCTCAAGACAGTCGTTTCTTACGCAGCATATGGCGTAACCGCAGCAACAATATTGGGAATCATAGACATATCGCATATTTACGCAGCGGCAAGAGATGGGCATCATCTATTGATAGCCCTCGCAAGCGGAGCACTAGGCCTGCTGTTTTGGAGCCTTATTTTCGCCCTTGCCTCAACACTACTTCCAAACTCTACATCCCCGATAAGGAATACGCTGATCCTGCTGCCAATGACCTGCCTTCTGCTTTGCCTTGGTGGCGCAAAAGAGCCCGACAACGGATTTATCGTTACCCTTTCGTTCCTCCCGCCAACGATGCCTTTCGCAATGCCACTCCGCGTCATTTCAGACACAACCTCCAATTGGGAAATCGCTCTTTCAATGATTCTCGTTGTCGCCTCATCCCTCTGTCTTCGCCACTTTGTCATTAATATCTTCTCCGAAGCAGTACTAAAAGGAGAGGGAAGCGATAGAAACCTTAGCCGCGAACCCAAGAAAGAACATTTAACAGTATGGCGAAAGGCCATATACGTTTTTGGTAGAGTAGCTCGAAGGTAAGTCAACCGACAGAAATCACCACACCCAAGTAGTAATAATTCAAGCAGAATTGTCATCAAAATCACCAGGACAAGGAGGCAGTAGTTATCAAGCAATAGTTGTTAATGAAAGTGAGATACCTGCAAAAACCAAACGTTCTGCACCTCGCTTTCCTTCCTGGTGCGAACGATTTTTCATGAAACTCAACTCTTTCGCTTCGCTCTAGGATGCGCAGCATCATAAACCTTCGCCAGATGCTGGAAATCCAGATGCGTATAAATCTGCGTGGTAGCAATATCCGCATGCCCCAGCAGCTCCTGCACACCTCGCAGGTCGCCTGACGATTCCAGAATATGGCTGGCGAAACTGTGCCGCAGCATATGCGGATGCACGTTCTTGAACAGGCCCTGGCGTTGCGCCAGTTGCTTGATGCGGATCTGTACGGCGCGTTGGCTGATCGGTCCGCCGCTGCGCCCCGGGAATACTGGTTTCTCGCCGGTGCCGCCGCTTTCCCTGCGCCATTCCTGCAATGCATTCATTGCATGCGAGCCGACCGGCACGGTGCGTTCGCGGTTGCCTTTGCCGTGCACAAGCACGATGCCGGTGGCGGTATCGAGGTCGCGCCAACGCATGGCGCAGAGTTCGCTCAGGCGCAGGCCTGAGGAATAGAACAATTCGAGCAGCGCGCGGTCGCGCAGGCCGAGCGGTGCGTCGGTAGGTAGTTCGACCAGTTGCACGGCTTCGTCGGCGTCCAGCACCTGCGGCAGTTTGCGCGGTGCTTTGGGCGCGCGCAGGCCGGCGGCGGGGCTGTTGTCGATGACGTTGTTTTTCAGCAGCCAGGCGTAGAAGCTGCGGCAGGCCGACAGGCGCCGCTGCAGGCTTTTGGCCGACAGGCCGCGGCGGTGCTCACTGGCGATGAACTCGCGCAGCTGGTCGCCTTGTACTGCTTGCGGATCGGCGACGTCATGCGCTTCGCACCATTGCGTGAGCGCGGCGAGGTCGCGCTGGTAGGCGTCGAGCGTGTGCGCCGACATGCGGCGCTCGACCTGCAGATAGGACAGGAATGCCTGGACGGCGCTCATCGCCGAATGTCTGGCAGAACCTTACTCATCCGCAGGTTCTGACTTGCTTGGATCAACAGGCTCAGCTGCAGGCTTGGTATCAATGGCGCTCATCTGCCTTACCAAAGGCAGGAGTTGCTCAACCTGCTGCACTGAATAGCCTTCAAGTTGAATACTTCTGTTGTCTTCAAGCGTGATAAGAATCTTCCTGCTTGATCGAGCCTTAAGCCACGCGACCAGAACGGTAGCTATCGAGCCAGCGATGGCTGCTGTTTGGGCAACGACGACCATAGCTCCGGAGGCCAAGATTTGACCTGGAACCGGCTCAATCTCCTCATACTGGAGGCCGGCATCGTCAAGCGCCTGCAGAAAAGATGCATGGCTATCTTTGAAAAGACTTACACGCATACGCTTCCTCTCCTAACAGGCACACACCACTCAAGCGCTGCGGAAGCGCTGCAGGCCCGTCACCAGCGATTCGCCCATCATGCGCAGGAACAGCGTGCCCATGCCGGGATAGAAGCGGTTGGGGTCGTAGCTGCCTACCGCGATCAGGCCTACGCCCGGCAGCGGCAACAGTGCGGTGGACGACACTTCGTTGACCCGCTCGCCATACAGCACGTCGTTCTTTTCCTGCTGCAGGCGGCCGCAGATGGGCTCGCCGTCCTGCAGGCAGTCGTGGAACGGCGCCAGCTTGGCGTCGTCCTTGGCGATGACCTGCAGCCACGGTGCTTCGGCCGGTTCCGGCACGTCGTCGAAGGAGACGATGCGCACCAGGTCGCCGGCAAAATCTTCTTCCAGCGAGGCGGCCATCGCGCGCAGGGTGTCGGCGGCGCTGGTCTGGCGCATCAGCGCCAGCGTCAGCTGGTGGGTACGCACGGCCAGGCGTTCATTGATCTGTGCGTTGGCGCCGAGGTCGGCCAAGCGCCGCGACAGCTCGCGGTTCTTGTCGCGCAGCACTTCCAGCTGGTAGCTGGCGAGCGAGGCGGTCGGGCCGTCGTCGCGCGGCACCACCATGGTCAGTGCCAGATCGGGGAACTGCTTGAGGAAGGTCGGATGACGCCGCAGCCAGGCTGCAACTTCATGGGCACCGATTTTCTCGACTGTGTCGTTCATCCCATCCACTCTCCGTCGAATACGAATGCTGCCGGGCCGGACATCACGATCTCGGCATCGTCTGCCGGCCATTGGATACGCAGGTCGCCACCGGGCAAGGAGATCAGTGCATCGCGCTGTAGGCGGCCGCGCTGCATCAGCACCACCGCCGCCGCGCAGGCGCCGCTGCCGCAGGCCAGGGTCTCTCCAACGCCGCGCTCGTACACGCGCAGGCGGGCGTGGCCGGCATCCATCACCTGGGCGAAGCCGACATTCACCGATTCCGGGAACGAGGGGTTCTGCTGCAGCAAGGGCCCTACCCGCTCGACCGGTGCGGCATCCACCGAGCCGACTTCCAGCACAGCATGCGGGTTGCCCATCGATACGGCGCCGAAGCGCACGTTCTCGCCCTGCAGCGAGGTCATGTATTCCTCGCGCGCACGCGGAAAACCGAGCAGCGGAATCTGTTCCGGCTCGAACTCGGGCTTGCCCATGGCCACGGCGTATTCGCCATTGGCCAGGCGCTGCACGGCGTGGGTGCGGGTGGGGCTGTCGATGATGAAGTCGTCGCCCTGCGCCGCGCCGTCGCGTACCAGCCAGGCGGCCACACATCGCGCGCCGTTGCCGCATTGCTGCGAGGTGGAGCCGTCGGAGTTCCAGATGCGGTAGGACGCTACCGCGCCTTCGCTGCGCGGAGCCTCGATGGTCAGGATCTGGTCGCAGCCGACACCGCGATGGCGGTCGGCCAGCAGCGCTGCCTGCTCGGCATTCGGCGGCGGGGTGCCGTCACGCAGGTCCAACACCACGAAATCATTGCCGGCGCCATGCATCTTGCTGAAGCGCATGCGCCCTGTTGCTGACTTACCCATTTACGCCAGCACCACCGGTTCCGTCTTCAATGGCTTCGTCGGCCTTCTTGTCGGCGGCCGGGTCGGGCTTTTCAGTGGCGGGCTGGTCAGCCGGGGTGACTTCCTGTTCCTCGATCGGCACCGGCTTCTGCGGCATTACCAAGGGGCCCTTGTTGCCGCAGGCACTGAGACCCAGCAGCAGGAAGGCCGCCGGGATGAGAATCAGGAAACGGGACGTCTTGTTCATCCCCCGAGTATAGCCACTGGACCGCGAAGTCCGAACCGCGGCCGCGCGCCGTTCAGCGTTCGCCTGGGGGCAAGGGGCGCAGCCACAGCCACAGGCAGACGCAGGCCATGATGCTGATCGAGGTCCACTTCACCCAGGCCAGCGGCACGCACCACAGGGTGATCAGGGCACAGGCCAGCATGGTCAGGCTGGCCATCCACTTGCCCTTGCGGCTGACCGCGCCGTGCGCCTGCCAGTCGCGGATGGCCGGACCGAAGCGCGGGTGGTCCAGCAGCCAGCGGTGCAGCCGCTCGGAGCCATGCGAGGCCGCCCAGGCCGAAATCAGCACGAACACGGTGGTGGGCAGCCCCGGCACGAAGATGCCGATGATGCCCACGCCCAGGCTGACATAGGCCAGCAGCCACCACGCCCAGCGCAGGCGCGGTGGGCGCGTGCGTGGACCGGGAGGATCACGTGGCGGCGGTGTATCAGGCATCGCTACGACCCGGCTGCGTCAGTCAGCCAGGCCCAACTGCCCCAGCACGAAGGCGAAGGACTCGGCCTGTTCCTTGTAACGCTGGAAGCGGCCGGACTTGCCGCCGTGGCCGGCTTCCATGTTGGTGCGGAACACGATGGGCTGGCTGCCGGTGTTGATATCACGCAGCTTGGCCACCCACTTGGCCGGCTCCCAGTACTGCACCTGCGAGTCCCACAGGCCGGTGCCGACGAACAGCGACGGATAGGCCTGAGCGGTGACGTTGTCGTACGGCGAGTACTTGAGCATGTAGTCGTAGTACTGCTTCTGCTCCGGATTGCCCCACTCGTCGTACTCGTTGGTGGTCAGCGGGATGCTGGCATCGAGCATGGTGGTGACCACGTCGACGAACGGCACCTGCGCAACCATCACCCGGTAATCGCCCGGGGCCTGGTTGGCCACCGCGCCCATCAGCAGGCCACCAGCGCTGCCGCCCGAGGCCGCGACGCGGTCCTTGGCGGCATAGCCCTGTGCGACCAGCGCGCGGGTTACATCGACAAAGTCGTTGAAGGTGTTCTGCTTGTGCAGCAGCTTGCCGTCGTCGTACCAGCTGCGGCCCATTTCCTGGCCGCCGCGGATGTGGGCGATGGCATAGACCACGCCACGATCAAGCAGGCTGACCACGCTCTGGTTGAAGTTGGGGTCCATCGACATGCCGTAGCTGCCGTAGGCGTACTGGTAGAGGGCGGCAGTGCCGTCCTTCTTGAAGCCCTTCTTGTAGACCAGCGACACCGGGATGCGTGCGCCATCGCGGGCGGTCACCCAGACGCGCTCGGTTTCGTACTTGCTCGGGTCATAGCCGATCACCGGTTGCTGCTTGAGCAGGCGGCGCTCGCCGGTCTTGACGTTGAGTTCGTAGGTCGTGGCCGGCGTGGTCAGCGAGGTGTAGCTGTAACGCAGCCATTCGGTATCGGGTTCTGCGTTGACCGACAAACCCATCGAGTAGGCCGGCTCATCGGCTTTGACGAACTCGCTGCGGCCATCGGCAAACAGCAGGCGCACGCGCTCCAACGCTTCGGCGCGCTCGGCGATGGCGGTATAGCCGTCGAACAGCTCGAAGCCTTCGATCAGCACCTGCGGATCATGCTTGACCCAATCCTTCCACTGCTTGCGATCAGTGGCACCTTCCGGCGCGGTGACCAGCTTGAAGTTGGTGGCGCCATCGGCATTGGTGCGGATCACCCACTGGCCGTTGTAGTGGTCAGCGTCGTATTCGACGTCGCGCTCGCGCTTGGCCAGCACAGTGAATTCGCCCGGGTTGGCGGCAGAGGTGTAACGCAGCTCGGAGGAGACGGTGCTGTCCACGCCGATGGTGATGAAACGGTCGTCGCGGGTGCGACCGATGCCCATGTAGAAGCTGTCGTCCTTCTCCTCGTAGACCAGCACGTCGGCGCTGGCCGGGGTGCCGAGCACGTGCTTCTTGACGCGCACGGTGAGCAGGGTTTCCGGGTCGTTCTCGACGTAGAACAGCGTGCGGCTGTCATCGGCCCAGATCACATTGGCCGACACGCCCTCGATCACGTCGTCCAGCATCTTGCCGGTGGCCAGGTCCTTGAAGCGGATGGTGTACTGGCGGCGGCCGACGGCGTCTTCGGCAAAGGCCAGCAGCTTGTTGTCGCGGCTGATGTCCATGTCGTCGATGCCGAAGTAACCCTTGCCTTCGGCCAGCACGTTGAGATCCAGCAGCACTTCTTCCTGCGCCTGCATGTCGCCCTTGCGGCGGGCGTGGATGGGGTAATCCTTGCCGGTCTCGTAGCGGGTGTAATACCAGTAGCCGCGCTCGCGGTACGGCACGCTGGCATCGTCCTGCTTGATGCGGCCGACGATCTCGGCGTAGAGCTTGTCCTGCAGCGGTTTGAGCGGCGCCATCAGGGCGTCGGTGTAGGCGTTCTCGGCGTTGAGGTAGGCCAGCATCGCCGGCTCCTTGCGCTCGTCGTCGCGCAGCCAGTAATACGCATCCTCGCGCTGCGCACCGAACGGCGCTGTCACCGTATGCGGGCGCTTCTCGACATCAGGCGGGGTGGGCTGGGACGCGGCGGCGGTATTGATCATCAGGCTTGCAACCAACAGGCAAAGAAGAGGTTTCATCAGGTTCACTCCGGAACAGCGGTGGTGCATCCAGTGCAGCAGGCCACAGTGTGCCATGCCCGGCGCTTGCCCCGCTGCCATCAACGGCGCCTATCATGCAGCGATGAACACGCCCCACACCCCACACGCCCCATACAGCCGCCGCAGTCAGGAGATCGCGCCCTTCCACGTCATGTCGCTGCTGGCCCGCGCCAACGCACTGGAGCAGCAAGGCCACGACGTGATCCACCTGGAGATCGGCGAGCCGGATTTCACCACCGCCGAGCCCATCGTCCGAGCCGGCCAGGCCGCACTGGCCGCCGGCCACACCCGCTACACCGCAGCTCGCGGCCTGCCTACCCTGCGCCAGGCTATTGCTGGCTTCTACGGCCAGCGCTACGGGCTGGATATCGACCCGGAGCGAATCCTGGTTACCCCGGGTGGCTCGGGCGCACTGCTACTGGCCTCCAGCCTGCTGGTGGACCCGGACAAGCACTGGCTGCTGGCCGACCCCGGCTATCCCTGCAACCGGCATTTCCTGCGTTTGGTGGAAGGCGCGGCGCAGCTGGTGCCGGTGGGGCCTGAAAGTGGCTATCAGCTGACCCCTGAGTCGATTGCGGCCAATTGGAATGCTGGCAGTGTTGGAGCGCTGGTAGCTTCACCTGCCAATCCGACTGGCACCACCCTGGATGCCGGGCAGTTGGCTGGCTTGTCTGCAGCGCTGAAGGAGCGCGGTGGGCATCTGGTGGTGGATGAGATCTACCACGGGCTGACCTACGGCTTTGATGCGCCCAGCGTGCTGGAAGTGGATGACGAAGCCTTCGTGTTGAACAGCTTCTCCAAGTACTTCGGCATGACTGGCTGGCGGCTGGGTTGGCTGGTGGCTCCGCCGCGTGCGGTACCGGAGCTGGAGAAGCTTGCGCAGAACCTGTACATCAGCGCGCCGTCGATGGCGCAGCATGCGGCCTTGGCGTGTTTCGAGCCGGAGACGATTGCGATCTTCGAACAGCGCCGCGAGCAGTTCCGGCAGCGACGGGATTACCTGCTGCCAGCGTTGCGGGCACTTGGGTTCCGCATTGATGTGGAGCCGCAGGGTGCGTTCTACCTGTACTGCGACGTGAGTGCGTTCACCGATGATGCGCAGGCGTTTTGTGCGCACTTCCTTGAGACCGAGCATGTGGCGTTTACGCCTGGCTTGGATTTTGGGAACTATCGGGCGAACCAGCATGTGCGGATTGCGTATACGCAGGATGTTGGGCGTTTGCAGGAGGCGGTTGAGCGGATTGGGCGGGGATTGGAGAGTTGGTTGGCTAGGAAAGTTGGCTGAGAACTGAGAGCTAAAAGCGAAAGGCTAAAGGCTAAAGGCTAAAGATACCCCTCCCCAGCCCTCCCCTTCGCCTGCGGCGAAAGGGAGGGGGCAGAAGCGAGGCCTCAAGCGGCAAGGAGGAATGCTTTGGCTTTGGCTTTGGCTTTGGTTTTGGTTTTGGTTTTGGCTTTCGCCATTCCCTTCCCCCGCTTGCGGGGGAAGGTGCCCGGAGGGCGGATGGGGGGGAGCTTTTGAGCTTTTGAGCTTTTGAGCTGTTGAGCTTTTGAGCTGTTGAGCTTTTGAGCTGTTGAGCTTTTGAGCTTTTGAGCTGTTGAGCTTTTGAGCTTTTGAGCTTTTGAGCTTTTGAGCTTTTGAAATGCCTACCGCAATTCACTAACGAGACTCCGCCCTTGCCCTCACCCCAACCCCCGCTCCGCGCCCCGGCCCTTGCGCTGGCGCAAGTGCGTTCAACAGGGGCACAAACCGATGGTTTGTAAACGCCCCTCTTTCACCCCGCAAGCGGGAGAGGGGCTTAAGCAAGAGCAAAAACAAACGCCACCTTTCGGTGGCGTTTGTTTTGCATCACTTCAAAGCAAAATCACTTCAAACCAAGCATCACTTCTTGCTCAGCTGTTCCCACAGGAAGCTGTAAGCAAGTGCCTTCATATGCGCGTCCTGCGCATTGTTCGCAGCGCCACCATGACCACCCTCGATGTTCTCGTAGTAGGTCACGTCCTTGCCTGCGTCGATCATCTTGGCCGCCATCTTGCGGGCGTGGCCCGGGTGGACGCGGTCATCGCGGGTGGAGGTGGTGAACAGCACCGGCGGGTAGCTCTTGGCAGGATCGAACAGGTGGTACGGCGAGAAGGTCTTGATGAACTCCCAATCCGCCGTATCCGGGTTGCCGTACTCGGCCATCCACGAGGCACCGGCCAGCAGGTGGCTGTAGCGCTTCATGTCCAGCAGCGGAACCTGGATGACCACCGCACCGAACAGCTCCGGGTACTGGGTCAGCATGTTGCCGGTCAGCAGACCGCCGTTGCTGCCGCCCTGCACGCCCAGGTGCTTGGCCGAGGTGATGTTGCGGGTGACCAGATCCTGCGCCACCGCTGCCATGTCCTCGTAGGCCTTGTGACGGTTCTGCTTCAGCGCCGCCTGGTGCCAACGCGGGCCGTACTCGCCACCGCCACGGATATTGGCCACGACGTACACGCCGCCCTTGTCCAGCCAGGCGCGGCCCATGCCGCCGGAATAGCCCGGGGTCAGCGAGATTTCAAAGCCGCCATAGCCGTACAGCAGGGTCGGGTTGGAACCGTCCAGCTTCATCGCCTTGTCGTGCACCACGAAGTACGGCACGCGGGTGCCATCCTTGCTGGTGGCGAAGTGCTGCTCGATCACCTTGTCGCTGGCGTCGAAGAACGCCGGCATGGTCTTCAGCACTTCCGGCTGCTTGCCGATCTCGGCCATGGCCAGCGTGGTCGGGGTCAGGTAGTCGGTGACGGTCATCCACACCGCGTCGCTTTCATCCGCGTCCACCGCGCCAACACCAATGGTGCCGAAGGCCGGTGCGCCGGTGAAATCACTGCTCGCCCAGCCGTCCTTGCCGTGGGTCAGCACCTTCAGGCGGTTCTTGACGTCGTCCAGCACGTTCAACACCACGTGCGACTTGGTCCAGGTGGTTCCGGCCAGCGAGGTGGTGTCGGTCGGCGCGAACAGCACATCGAACTCGCGCTTGCCGGCCATGAAGTCATCGAACTTCGTTGCCAGCAGCGAACCTGCGGTGTAGGTCTTGCCACCGACGGTCCACGGCTCGCGCAGTTCCAGGGTCAGCCATTCGCGGCGGATGCCCTTTTCGGCCGAGTTCGGTGCGTCGACCTTGGTCAGCTTGCCGTCGGCACCGATCAGGAACAGTTCGTTGTTGTAGAACGCGATCGTGCGGCTGACGAAGTTACGCTCGAAGCCCGGCGTATCGTCGTGCATCGCCGAGATGTACATGTCCTCTGGCGTGCCTTCGTACACCGTGGTTGCGGCGGTGATCGGGGTGCCACGCTGCCAGCGCTTGACCACGCGCGGGTAGCCGGAGGTGGTCATCGAGCCCGGTCCGAAGTCGGTGTAGACGAAGACGTTGTCCTGGTCGATCCAGCCCAGGCCGCCCTTGGCCTCGGCACGGAAGAAGCCGTCCTTGATCCAATCCTTCCTGGAGATGTCGAACTCGCGGGTGACATCGGCATCGGCACCACCGCGCGACAGCGCGATCAGGCAGCGGGTGTATTCCGGGCGCAGGCAGTTGGCACCGTGCCACACCCAGTTCTCGCCCTCGGCCTTGTTCAGCGCGTCCAGGTCCAGCACGGTTTCCCACAGCGGCTCGGCCTTGCGGTATTCGACCAGCGTGGTGCGGCGCCAGACGCCGCGCTCGTGCTGCTTGTCCTTCCAGAAGTTGTAGTAGTAATCGCCGATCTTCTGCACACCCGGGATCTTGGCATCGGAATCCAGCACCTCACGGATGCCCGCTTCCATCGCCTTGAACTGTGGGGTCACGGCCAGGCGGCCTTCGGACTTGGCGTTCTGCTCCTTCACCCAGCCCAGCTGTTTGTCGCCGGTGACGTCTTCCAGCCAGGCGTACTTGTCCTGGGAATCGTCAGCGGCCATGGCGGCCCCGGCCAGGCCGGAAGAAAGCAGACCCGCCACAAGGCAGGCAGAAGTGAGTCGGGACATGTTGGCTCCACGCGATCATAAGCCGCGAACGCTAACACAGCCCCCTACCTAACCCCACGTGTCGAAGGTCAGGCCGCCTGTGGCAGGCGGCGCCGGGCCGGACGACGGCCACGGGTGGCCTGAGGGCCGCGCTTACGCGGCTTGGCGTGGCGATTCCGCCAAGCTGCGGGTAGGCGAAAGCGATACAACGCCCACCAGGCGCTCAGCGGCATGCCCAGCAGCCACAACGGCAGCCAGCCGATCCAGTCGCTGTGGCCGCGCGCCGCTGGCCACACCAGCACCAGCGCCAGGCCAGCCAGGGCGGCCTGTCTGACGCAGCGCAACACCTGCGGGTCAGGCGCTTCGGGCGCGTTACGACGGGATGACGATGCGAGCGGCTTGGTCATGACGTTCTCCGGCAACATGGCTGTGTTGGAGTGCATCCTCGGTGGCCGCCATCTCACAGACTGCGACCTGCCATTGACGGGCGTATCGCTGCCCGTCGAACATGCAGCCCTGACCTTCATAGGTGCCCTACCCGTAATGCGACCGATTCCCGTCTTTGTGTCCGCCATGTTGTTGAGTCTCGCCCTGCCGCTGAGCCCCGCTCTTGCACAGGAAGCTGCGCCGGCGACGACGACGGTGGAGGGAATCGCCGAGGGCCCGATTGACCTGCAGCGCTTCATGGGCCGCTGGTATGTGATCGGCCGGGTGCCCAACTTCATCGAGCGCGGCCACGTGGCCAGCGTCAACACCTATACCTTGCGCGACGACGACAAGGTCTCGATCAAGTATCAGTTCCGCGACGGCTTTGCCGAGCCGGAGGAAGAGATCGACATCCGCGCCAAGGTGGACGAAGACAGCGGCAACCGTCGCTGGCGCACCTGGTTCTACCGGATCGTGCCTACCCACACCCGCATTCTGGAAGTGGCGCCGGATTATTCCTGGGCGCTGATTGGCTACCCGGGCCGCGAGATGGCGTGGATCTTCGCCCGCGAGCCGGACATGGACAACGCCACCTACCGCCAGTTGGCCACGCGCCTGCGTGACAAGTACGACGTCAACACCGACAAGCTCAAGCGCGTGCCGCAGCACCCACAGCAGGTGGACAAGCTGGGTTTTGAAGTGCCGAACAAGAAGTAACAGGGGCAGAATCGTAGTGCCGAGCCATGCTCGGCAGGGCTTAACCGGTAACGCCCCTAGCCGAGCGTGGCTCGGCTCTACAGATGCAGCGTCAAGCCGGGCCTGATCATGCTGTTGTAGGCACGGCGTAAGCCGCAAAGCGCAAATTGCTGCAAACGCGAAGAGCTACCCCTCCCCAACCCTCCCCTCCGCCTTCGGCGCAAGGGAGGGGGCAGAAGCGTAGTGCCGAGCCATGCTCGGCAGAGGCTTTACTGGTAACGCTCCAGCCGAG
>NZ_JBRREG010000058.1:0-30629 GCF_056760155.1 Stenotrophomonas sp. STEN022 | reverse complement strand
CTCCTCGCCGCGGCCCCCCGCCCCCCCCCCCCCCCCCCCTCCCCCCCCCCCCCCCCCGCCCCCCCCCCCGGCCCCGCCCCCCCCCCCACTACAGCGGCCTGCTCAGTCTGCTTCGGGACGATTCAGGGCCGCGGTCAATGCAGCGGCGTCTTCGCGGCTGAGGAACAGGTACTCCAGTTCGGCGCTGCCGAACTTGTCCTCCAGTTCCTGCTTGCGCACCGGATGGTTGCCAAAGCGGTAATGGGTGCTGCCGTCATCGATGTTCTCGATGGCGTATACGCCGAACGACGGCGGGTTTGTCAGGGTGCCTTCCAGCCTGACGGACTCAGGGTCGATGGAGCGCTGGATGAGGTCTTCTAGGTCGATCATGGCGTAGCAACAGGACTGATGGGGGGATGTTTGCGGCAAGTGGAATCGCTGGGGCGGTCCACGTCAATGCTTCTCATGCTTCCAGCCGCGGTGCTTGCCATCGGATAACCACTCGATGGCCTGGGCGATCCGCTGCTGGCGGGTACTGTCGCGCTTGGCTTCACCTATCCATTCCAGATAGTCGCGTTGGTAGCCGGGGCTGAAACCGTCAAAGTGTGCCTTGGCGACGGTTGCGCCAGCCAGTGCCTCGGCGAAGGCCGGGGGCATCGGCAAGGGCGCGCGCGGGGCCGCTTTGGGGCGGGTTACGCCTGCATCGATACGTTGCATGGCGGCCCGTAGCTGGGTTGTGAATTCGCGCTTGCCGGGCAGGTCGCCAAGCGCCTGCAGGCGACCGTACTGGCCCATGGCCGAGTCATCGCCGCTGCCGGCCTCGCGTTGCCAGAAACCCAGCGTGGCATGCGCCTTGAACGCGGCCATGCCACACAGCAGCTTGCCCTTGTACAGGAACGCCGGCATGCCCCACTTGATGGCTTCCTCAGCCGTCGTGCAGCCGCTGTGCACACGCAGGCGGATCTCGTGCAGGATCGGCTGCGCGAAAGCGGCGGCATTAGCGATGTAGTCGTCTACGCGGGGGTCTGGGGTTGGCATGGCTGGCCTCGGATGGGCGCAGCCTGCCGTTAGTTTCGCGTTAAAACAAGCCCGCCATGGTCGTAGGCGGGCGAACAGCCTGTTCTGGCATGGTCAGGCGCGCTGCGATTTCCTTGCCAAGCCGCTGCACAGCGCGATGAAAGCGGTGAAGACGGCCATCGACAGGAACTGCAGGCGGGTTTCCGGGGTGGCCAGCAACAGTGCGAATATCAGCGCCAGGATCGCCAGTGCCAGCACCGTCAGGTAGGGGAATCCGGCCATGCGGAACGGCAGCGGCGTACCCAGGCGGTCTGCCCGGCGGCGCAGGATCAGCTGCGATACCAGGGTGATGGTCCACACCAGCAGGCAGGTGGAGCCGACCACGTTGAGCAGTACCGGCAGCACCTTGTTCGGGTAGATCAGCTCCAGCACGGTGGCGGCGAAGCCGAACAGCACGCTGGCCAGGACGGCCACTACCGGTACCTGGCGGGTATTGGTCAGGCTCAGCCAGCGCGGCGCTTCAGCCCGTTCAGCCAGCGAGTAGATCATCCGCGAGGCGCCGTACAGGTTGGCGTTCAGCGCCGACAGCAGGGCGATCACCGCGATCAGGGTGATGGCCGTGGCGGCCCCGGGGATGTTGGCGACCTGCAGCACCGCGGCGAATGGCGATTTCAGGGTCTCGCTGTTCCACGGCACCACCGCGATGATCACGCCGATCGAGCCGATGTAGAACACCAGGATGCGCCAGGCCACGGTGCGGATGGCGCGGGCCAGGCTGCGCTCGGGATCCTGGGTTTCAGCCGCGGCCACCGCCACGATCTCGGTGCCGCCGAAGGCGAAGATCACCACCAGCAGGGCCGCGCCGATGCCGGCCAGGCCCTTGGGCATGAAGCCGTCATGGCCGGTGATGTTGGCAAGGCCGGGTGAGGGCACGTTCGGCAGCAGGCCAAGCAACAGGGCAATGCCGACCAGGATGAAGGCGATGATGGCACCGACCTTGAGGATGGCGAACCAGAACTCGAATTCGCCGAAATTGCGCACGCCCAGCAGGTTGATGGCGGTGAATACCAGCATGAAGGCCAACGAGGTCATCGGTACTGACAATTGCGGCCAGACCGTATTGAGCAGGCCGGCCGCGCCGACCGATTCGGCCGCGATCACCACCACCAGCTGCGCCCACCACAGCCAGCCCACGGTGGCACCGGCGGTGGCACCCAGGGCATCGGCCGCGTACACCGAGAAGGCGCCGCTGGCCGGCCGCGCGGCCGCCATCTCGCCCATGGCGTGCATCATGATGATGACCAGGGTGCCGGCCACCAGGTAGGAGATCAGCACTGCCGGCCCGGCGGCCTGGATGCCCACGCCCGAACCCAGGAACAGGCCGGCGCCGATGGCGCTGCCCAGCCCCATCATGATCAGCTGGCGCGGCTTGAGCGCGCGTTCCAGCTTGTGTGAGGGGGCGCTGGCCGGGGCGGAAGAAGTGCTGGGCATCGGCGGGTTCTAGGACAAGAAGAGGGCGACACGATACCGCGTCCGCCCGCCGCAGTGGCTGTGCCGTTGGTGGGGATTGGCATGCTGCCGGTACGATGCAGGTCCCGGCGCGCATGTGCGCCTGCAGCAACGGGTGCGCGGATGCGTGGTCTGGATTTCAGTTCCTGGCAGGGCCTGCTGTCGACGCTGGTGGGCCTGGCGATCATCACCCTGATCGGCGTGGGCATCCGCCTGCTGGTGATGCAGGCGGTGCAGCAGAAGCGGGAGGCGGCCAACCGCCAGATCAACGAGCGGCTGAAGACCCTGATTGCCGCCTACAAAACCTTGGGTGGTTCCTTTACAGGCGATCTCAGCGTCGACCCCAGCCACCTGCGCGATCTGCGCCGACGTGCGGCCGAACTGGCGCAGGGACAGACCGCTACCACCGCCGACGGTGCCCTGCTGTTGCCAAGCCCGGATCCAGGCGAGGCGGGTGAGCGGGCGCGGCGCATCCGTGATGCGGTGGAGGCGGCGCTGTCGGACGTGATCCTGCTGGGCACCGAGGAGCAGGTGCGGCTGGCCGCGCGCGCTGCCACCGATATGGTCGAGGGCCGGCCGATCCATACCGCCGAGCTGGTGGTGTCACTGCGCGACTTCGTCCGCAGCGTGCTGGACCTGGAAGTGATACCCGCTGCGGTCGCCATTCCCCGCCAAGGGCCGTTGCGTCCGGCGGGCAGCGGTGGCGGCAACAAGGGTGCGGGCAAAGGCGCCGACAAGGACGCCGCGGGTGGTGGCAAAGGCGGTGCCGGTGGTGGCGGCATGGGCGGCATGGGCGCCGGCATGGGCATGGGCGCCGGGTTGGGTTACGGCGCAGGACGCGGTGGTGAGGATGATTCCGAGCGCGGTGTTTGAGGCGCTATAGCAGGCCGGGGATTAAGCGCTTGGTGCGTGCCGCATAGGCACTGTAGGCGGGCCCGAAGTGGGCCATCAGGAAACGTTCTTCCTGGCGCAGCTTGACCCAGAACGAGGCGAACACGATTGCCACGGCGATCACTCCGCGCCAATCGCCAACCATCAACGCGGTGCCGCTGAACATCAGCAGGAAGCCGCTGTAGATGGGGTTGCGCACATGCGCATACGGGCCGCTGCTGATCAGCTCGTGTGCCTGCTTGATCTGCACGTTGCCGCTCCAGTTGCGGCCCAGCTGCCAGCGCGACCACAACGCGAGTGCGGCACCGGCCGCACACAGCAGCAGACCCAACGTGTAGATCGGCACTGAATGCGCAACGAACTGCTCACGCAGCCAACTGTGGCCGAACCAATGGCCCGGGCCCAGCAGCAATACCGCGATGATCAACGGCAGCCAGTACGCCAGGAACTGCCGGGCACGCGATTCGCTGCGGGTCACCGGCTTGGCGCGCAGTGCGGTGATGGCCCAATAGCCAAGCACTACGGCCCAGCACAGCAGCAGGCCGAGATGGAAGACGGTTGGCATTGGCGGGTCCGTTGTCGCAGAACGGGCGCTCAGTTTGATCCGTGCCGTGTCACCTGCCCGTGAGTTGGATTTGCTGTGGGCAGCACCGCGCGCTGCGTTCTGAAGCGGTCTTGGTTCGATCGGCTGGAATCAACGGTGGTGCCGGATGAAGCAACGGCGCCTTGCGGCGCCGTTGTCGGTTCAACTTACTTCCAGCGCGACTTGCCGCGGATGTAGCGCGCCGCATCTTCCAGTGAAGTGGGCAGGTACTCCGACCACAGGTTCGGCGGATAGGCGTTCTGGTAGGTGTCGTAGACGTCGCGGAACAGATCCATGTGCACGACAGGCTGGCGCTTGCGCGCGCGCAGCTCGGCGATCGGCACGCGACCCAGCACCAGCGTCTCTTCCTTGCTCTGCGCCTCGGCGACGACCTTGCCGCTGGGGTCGTACAGGGCGGTGCCGCCTGAGCCCGGATCATCGAAGTACGGTCCGTTGTCCGGCGAGATCGAGTTGTTGACGATGGACGAATAGACGCCGTTGTACATCGCGCAGGCAGCGATATCCATGTCCGAGAAGCCACCGGAGGCGGTGCGCAGGAAAACCTCGGCACCCTTGAATGCCATTGCGCGGAACAGCTCCGGCTCACGCTGGGTGGAGCTGGTGCAGATATTGCCCAACGGCGTGCGCGTGACCGGCACCACCGCATCGCGGCCGTACATTTCCACGTAGCGGTCGAGCACGTCGTAGGTAGTCGTGGTGAAAAGCTCGAAGTCCGGGAACGCACCCTTGAGGTTGCGCGCCTTCCAGTGCTTGTCCACGATTTCGCCCTTGTCGTTCATGATCGTGGTGATCGACAACACATGGCCCGGCCAATCCGGATCGGTGGCGTAGGCGCCAAACACGATCCAGGTGCCGTACTGGCGTGCCTTTTTGGCGATGGCCTCGGTTTCTTCGCCGGGAATGGTGATGGCGAACTTGAGGATTTCATCGCGGGTCCACTTGCGCCAGCCGCTGAGCGGGAACTCGTGGAACTGCAGAAGATCGGGCTTGGCGTGGTAATGCGCCTTGTCGATGAGCTCGAGCATATGCGCCAGATTGCGCTTGCTGCCCGCCTTCCATTCCCTGGCATCGAAGCTGTGCACGCGCGATTGCACGAGACCCAGGGTCCAGGCCGGCTTGGCCAGTTCAACCGTGGCGTAGGTGCCGTCGGTGCGCTCGTTGAGCGCATCCGGCCCATTGCCCATGGCTGCCTGTGCGGGAGCCGAGGTGCCGAGCAGGGCGGGGCCGACGGCGCCGAGTGCGGCCAGGCCGGCGGCGCTGCCGAGGAAATGTCTGCGGGTGTTGCTCATGGCTTGCCTCGATGGATGTGCGGCGTGGATCATCTTGGTTGCAGTTGCAGTTGCAGTTGCAGTTGCAGTTGCAGTTGCAGTTGCAGTTGCAGTTGCAGTTGCAGTTGCAGTTGCAGTTGCTGTTGCAGTTGCAGTTGCAGTTGCAGTTGCAGTTGCAGTTGCAGTTGCTGTTGCAGTTGCTGTTGCTGTTGCAGTTGCAGTTGCTGTTGCTTCTCCCGCTTGCGGGAGAAGGTGCCCCGAAGGGGCGGATGAGGGGAGCTTTTAAAGCTTCAAAAGCTTTCAAAGCGCTGGGTTCGCGCGCCAGGAGCTTCCCCTCACCCCAACCCCTCTCCCGCGCGCGGGAGAGGGGCTCAAGCAACAGCTGCAGATCAGATCGGGTCGCCGTTGAAGCTCTCGCCCTTGATCTTCTGCCAGTCGCGGCTGACGAACTTCTCATCGATCAGCGTGCGCTGCACGAGCACGCCGTTCTTGTACCAATGCCAGATGCGGTTGCGCAGCTGGCCGCAGTCGGAGAGCTGGATCATTTCGTACAACTCCAGGCCTTCCTCGCCCTTGCGTTTCCAGTACAGCATCACCGTGCGGTGATAGTCATCCAGCGGCACTTCGGCGGCCCAGCCATAGATCAGCTCGTTGTCGAAGATGACGCGGCCGAATTCATAGCGGGTGGGGAAGTCACGTACTTCCACCTTGCCATCGGCCCAGCTGTAGTGGTTGGTCTGGTGATAAGGCACATTTTCGTCGGCAGGGAAGCGGCAGATCAGGCGTGACTTGTGCTCGTCGATCTTGTCGCCGTTGGCATCGTAGTAGCGATAGACGCCATCCCAGACGCCTTCGTGGCGGGCCAGCAGCGGCAGGTGCAGTTGCATGTTCGGCATTGCGGTTTCCTGTGGTCGTATTGATGTCATCAGTTGAGGCTCGGCCTCATTCGTTGCGAAGTGCATCCATCACTTCTTCCATCGGCACGTCCATAGCACCGCCTTCCACCGCTTCGGTTTCCTGCTGCACGATGCGCAGCACCCGGGCGATGTATTCCTTCATCCACAGCGTGCGCTGGGCTTCGGCCTCGCGGTCCGGGCGGAACTGGTCCAGTTCCTCGCGGCTGAGCAGGCCCTTGTGTTCAATCAAGCGTTCCAGCGCATCCAGGCGCTGATGGGTGACCGCGTTCTCCATGGCAATTGCCATGGCGATGGAAAGCACGCGCTCAACATCCGGGTCCTTGAAGAAGTACGGACGCTTGCCGCGGGCGCGGCTGCCGGCCAGGGCGATCGGGTCGATGCTCATGCTTTCCAGGCTCCAAACATGGTCCACAGCGCGGCACGGCCGTGGTCTTCGCCGCTCTCGCTGGCGACCGGGAAAATGTCCCGGTCGACCACGCCGCGGACCTTGGTTTCGAAGTAGCGCTCGGCATCGAAGCCGGCCGCAGCCATCATCTGGCGCAGGTCGTACTCGTGCATCACGCTCCAGAACGGCTCGTTGTTGTTGTATGCATCCCAGTCGCGGATGAACTGCTCGTAGGGGTCCATGCCGTGGTATTGCGGCTGTTCCAGATGCGCGGTGAGGCCACCGGTCGCCAGCAGGCGATGGATCTCGCGCAGCTTGCGCGGCATCGCCGTGGCCGAGCTCTCGTGCCAGAACATGGCGGTGGTGATCAGGTCGAACGAACCATCCGCATAGTCCAGCGCTTCACCATTGGCCTGGCGAAACGTGATGTTGTTGATGCCGAGCGCGCGGGCGCGGGCATGCGCATAGCGCAGCATCGGTGCGGCCACGTCGATCGCGATCACGTCGGCCTCGGGAAAGGCCTGCGCCAGCGGCACGATGTTGTGGCCGACGGTGCAGCCGATGTCGAGGATGCGGCGCGGCTTGAAGCCGGGGTGTTCTTCCTGCAACCACTGCGCCAGGGCCTGGCCGCCGCCGTCGTTGTAACGGCCAAGCATGCCGCCGGTGGTGGCGAAGATGCCGCAGTCGTAGTTGGCGGCGGCGGACACATCGTCGGCCAGCAGTTCGGTGTGGTAGCCACCGGGCATGCAGTGGATGTCGACCGCGCTGGAATAGCGCGGCACCTGCACCGAGGGATCGAGTTGCAGGCCGTCGTCGCTGGCGTTCAGTGCGCGCGTCTTTGCTATCAGCGCATCCACCTGCTTGAGCACCAGGCCGCGACCGGCCTGCTGGCGCATTTCCATGCTGCTGCGACGCAGGGCACTCCAGGTCTGGTAGATCGCATCGCCGGCCATCGCCTTGCGGACTTCGTGGCGGGTTTGCGGGGCGCGGCCTTTCTGCTTCTCGAACGCCGGTTTTACCCGACCTTCGTAGGCGGCTTTGACCTTGGGGCTGAGCTGGGAGGCCAGGTAGCCATTGAGGTTGGCCAGGAAGTCGAAGCGGGCGGTGTCGTCCAGCGCGCTGTCAGGGAACACCGCGTGGCGGCCCACGTGCTGCCAACTGGGGGGCAGGGCTTGCTGGCTCATGGCGACTCCTCGGGAGGCTTCAAGTTCTAAAGTTATATCTATGTGTCATGAAGGTCTGGTTGGGGTCAAGCGACCAAGTAATACCTGTGCCCTTGCGCCTGCGTACTTGCAGAAACCTCCGCCAGTACGGTCTGCCGGCCTGTCTCCCGGCATCGCCCGTATCCCGAATTTCTCAAATGTCCGGACAAAAATCCAGTGCCCTTTTTCAAGGCCTGGGTGAGTGCTTTTTTGTTGCAAAGCAACATCTTGCGCAGTCCCGCCCGTGCCCGCTGTTGCTGGGCTTTCACGCCATCCAGCAGTGCTGCGGGGTGGGCGACAAAGGTTCTACAAATGATTGGACAAACATGTACTAATGATATAGCTATATGTCATCTTCGACAGGTCGGCAGGCCTGTCTTCCGTGGTCCGGAGCAGGCCAAGGCACTGGCTTCATCGCTCCATTTCAACCGGGGGTTGGACGTGATTCGAATGTCATCGGTTTTGCTGGCTGCCGCAATTGCACTTTCGCCACAGGCAAAAGCGCTGGATCTGCAGTCCGAAACGGGCAGCGTCGAGGCAATGGTCAAGTTGCGCTGTTCGCTGGACCCGAAGCAGGAAGAGATCCTGTGGTGGGCCGGTACCTTGTTCGCGCAGGAGCCAGGCAAGAAAGCCGCGCCGCTGATGGGCTTCGAGGGCTACAACATCTGCCGTGCCGAAAAGCAGGCCGATGGTGTGTGGCGCCTGTACACGCGTGAGCTCACCTTCTACCGCGATCTGAAGACCGGCAAGATCATCGACAGCTGGGACAACCCGCTGTCCGGTGAGCGCAACGAAGTCGTGCAGGTTGCCAACGATCCGGTCAACACCGTGCTCAACGCGCCGGGCCGGCCGATGCAACTGCCATGGGTGGAAGCCGGCGACCAGGTGATGTTGACCCTCAACATTCCGTTGGCCTATCCCAACCCGCTGCAGCCTGCCGAATTCCCCGCCGAGTCCAGTGGCCCGACGTACATGGGCTCGGAACACTTCATGTTCTTCGCGCCACGCGCGGACCTGGAAAACCCGGCGTTGAAGAGCGTGCCGGTCACCTATGGCTGGACCCGCATCGGGCCGTGGCTGCCATGGATGAAGCTGGGCATGCGCCCGGGCAGCCTGTTGTACATCGCGCAGGGCAACAAGCGCGCATCGGTCAGTGAGCTGCCGGCCGATATCCAGGAACTCGTGCGCAGCCGTTACCCGGAATACGCACGCGCACCCGAAACCTGGGTGCAACCCAACGTCACCAGCTGGAGCGCCTACAAGCGGCTCAAGCAGGGCGCGGCGGCGAAACAGCAGGACTGAAGCACGGAAACACCGGACGGAACCCTCCCCCAAGACGGCGCATCCATCCTCCCAATCCATTCCGATCACACCTTGCAGTCGGGAATTCCATGAAAACCATCAAGCCAGACCTGCTGTGCTCCTCGATCGCCCTCGCGCTGCTGCTGTGTGCGGGTAGCGCTGCCGCCGCCGACAGCGACGAAGCGCCCGCACCGCCGGCAGCCAATAGCGACGCCGTGCACAGCCTTGACCAGATCACCGTGACCGCACGCGGCGTGTCCGAGCCGCTGCAGCAGATGCCGCTGCCGATCACCGCCATGTCCGAGCAGACCATCGAGAAGAAGGGGCTGACCGATGTGCGCGACATCGCCAACCTGTCGCCGAGCTTCTCGTTCAAGTCCGGCTATGGCCGTGGTTTCGACCGCCCGGTGATCCGCGGCATGTCGAACATCCAGGGCGAGGCCAATGCCTCGTTCTTTATCGACGGCATCTACGTCGAAGGTGATATCTCCAGCTACGGGCTGGAGAACATCCAGCGCGTGGAAGTGATCCGCGGCCCGCAGTCGGCGGCCTTCGGTCGCCGCACTTTCTCCGGCGCGGTCAACTTCATCACCAAACGGCCGGGCAGTGCGCCGGGCGGCAAAGTCACGCTGGGTGCTGGCAACTACGGTCAGGAAAAGATGGGCCTGTTCTATTCGGGCGCGAATGAAGATGGCTCATTCGGCTATGACCTCAGCTTGAACAAGCGTGGCAATGACGGTGTGTTCTACAACAACGCATCGGGTCGCAAGGACCTCAATGGCACCGAGACCATCAGCGGCATGGCGGCCATCGCCTGGTCGCCCACCGATTCACTGGACATCACCGCACGGGCGATGAAGCAGAAGAGCCGCGACCAGCACTTCGCCGCCGCCCGCCTGGGCAGCGCCAACCTCAACTGCTACCTGCCCGAGTACACCGGTGGCCTGTACTTCGGCCTGTATCCGATCCTGGAGTCGCGTCGTCGCGGTTACTACTGCGGTGAGCTGAAGGAGCCGTCGGACTACGCGCTGAACACCAAGGAGTTCGAAACCGCCGGCTACTTCTCCGGCCGCAAGACCGATCTGCTGCGCACCAGTGTGGTGGTGGACTATCTGTTCGCCAACGGTTGGAACCTGACCTCGACCTCGGCTTACAACAAGAGCGAAACCTACGCCGCCAGCGATCAGGATTACAGTGCCATCCGTGGCTACGGCGGTGCGTTCGAGAGTTTCGCCAATTCCGGTGTAAAGAACTGGTCGCAGGACATCCGCCTTACCACCGACCAGAGCCTGGCGGTGTCGGGAATGCTCGGTGCCTACTACTACGAGCAGAACGCACAGCCGGGTTGGGGCGGCGACTTGACCGGCTACACCATCGGCGGCAACAAGGTCGTCACCACCATTCCGACCAATCCGGATGACCAGACCGTCAACAAGGCGCTGTACGGCTTGATCAACTGGCGCATCAACGAGCAGTGGACCACCTCGCTGGAAGGCCGCTATGCGCGCGATGAAATCAGCAAGGGCGGCGTTGATACCCGCGTGCTCGGCGCGACGACGTATCGCCAGGCGTATGCGCTGGACAAGACCTTCAGCAGCTTCACCCCGCGCTGGACGCTGAGCTACCAGGCACGTGAAAACCTCAACCTGTACGGTCTTGTCTCCAAGGGCACCAAGCCGGGCGGCTTCAATACCGATGTTTACCGCGCCGACTTCCGGGAAGCCGATCGCGATGCGCTGATCGCCCGTGGCTTGAACACTTACAAGGAAGAAGAGGCCTGGAACTACGAGCTGGGTATGAAGAGCGATTGGCTGGACGGTACCTTGCGCGTCAACGCCAACATCTACCAGATCGACTGGACCAACCAGCAGCTGACCGAAACCGGCCCGGTGATCCGCAAGAACGGCTCGCTGTTCTCCACCAGCTACACCACCAATGTTGGTGAGTCGCGCATACGCGGCTTCGAGTTGGAGAGTCAGTGGGCTTTCGCGCAGGGCTGGCTGGCCAGCCTGGCGTATTCGTACACCGATGCGAAGATCCTGAAGTTCCTCAGCCAGGACCAGGCGGATCTGTTCTCCAGCAGCAAGGCACCGACACTGGCTGATCCGGCGGCTGATGCAGCCGGATACACGCTGCCGCGCGTGCCCAAGCACAAGGCGACGCTGGGCTTGATGTATGACGGTGCACTGTCCAATGGCTGGGAATACACCGCCAACATGGACGTCAACTACGAAGGCAAACGCTACATCCAGGTCGACAACCTGGCCTATATCGGTGCTTCCACCCGTACCAACTTCCGCTTCAGCATCCGCCCGACCGAGCAGTTGCAGGTCTCGGCCTACGTCAACAATGCGTTCAACGATCGCACGCTTGAAGACGCACAGCGCACCATCAATCCGGACGCCTACATCGCGCTGCCGGCGGTGCCGCCGTTGACCGGCCTGGCGGTGAGCAACCTGCGAGACTTTGGCCTGACGCCTTCGCTGCCGCGTATGTATGGCGTTGAGGTCAGTTACAAGTTCTAAGTGGTGAGGTGTGCTGGGAGTGCCGTTGCACCGTCCCAGCCTGCCCTTGATTGGCTTTGGCGACACAACGTCGGATCGTCATTCCCGCCTACGCGGGAACGCCGGCTCCTGAAGCAACAACAACCTCGCACCTCCGCAGGCGGAACCAATGCAACGACGCAATTTCATCAAGGGAGTTTCCGGCATGGCTGCACTGTCGCTGTTGCCCAGCATGCTGCACGCCAAGGTACCTGCCAGCGATGTCATCGTGGTCGGCGCTGGCCTGGCTGGTCTGTCTGCAGCCCATGCCCTGGAAGCAGGTGGAGCTCGCGTTACCGTACTGGAAGCCAATCCGCGCGTTGGTGGCCGTCTGCAGACGGTGGTGCGCAACGGCATCCGCTTTGAAATCGGTGGGGTTGAAGTCGGCACTGCCTACGAACGCGTACACGCCCACGCCAGGCGTGTCGGTGTCGGCATTGTGCCGCCGTCGGCTGCCTTGCCGACCGCTGCCGGGCTGGGCCTGGCCATCGGCGATACGCTGGTGCCGGCCAAATCATGGGGTGAAAGTCCGCTCAATATCTTGCAGGGTCGCGAACATGGCCTGCTGCCGCCGATGCTGCTGGCTACCGCGATCGCTGAGCTCGGCCTGCCGGCGGTGGACAGCTGGCGCGACCCTGCCAATCTCTCGCTGGATATCCCACTGTCACAGTTGATCGCCAGCAAGGGCTGGTCGGCGCAGGCCATGCAGTGGATGGATATCGGCAATAGTTTTTCGTCGCTGCAGTCGATCAGTGCGCTGGATGCACTGCGCCGTGATGCGCTGCGGCGGTTCGGCTCCAGGGGCACGGGTTGGGTGCAGGGCGGCAGCCAGGCGCTGCCAGAGGCGATGGCGGCGTCTTTGGCGCAGCCGCCGCTACTCGGTGCGCAGGTCATCCGGGTCGAGTCTGTTCGCAGCGGCGTGGAAGTCCGCTGCGCAGATGGCCGCCGTTTCCGCGCAGCGCATCTGGTGCTGGCCCTGCCCAGCGGCCCGCTCAGCCGCATCGCGATTGATCCGGCACCGCCGGTTGCCCAGCAGGAGGTCTGGTCGGCACGCCGCTCCAATGCCGTCACCACCATCCACCTGCAACCCACCCGCAGATTCTGGGAAGACGACGGCCTGCCGCTTTCGCTGTGGGGGGATGGCCCGCTGCAGCGCGTGTTTGCCGTGCCGGGCGCTGATGGCGAGATCAACCGCCTGATCGTCTGGCTCAACGGCGCCATGGCCGAGCAGGCCGATCAGCTCGACCGTGAGGCCCGCTTCGCCTGGGCCATCAATGCGATGGAGCGTCTGCGCCCGGCGTCCAAGGGCGCGCTGCTGCCGCTGGAGACCCGCAGCTGGGGCAATGATCCCTTGTCCGACGGCGCGTTCTCGGAGATTGCGCCGGGTCATTTCGCCGAAACCCTGCGCTGGGCCAACACCCCGTTCGGGCGCATCCACTTCGCAGGCGAGCAGACCGAACTGCAGGTTCCGGGCATGGAAGCGGCCGTTGCGTCAGGCGAGCGTGCAGCTGCAGCAATTCTTTCGGCCTGATTGAACTACCTTATCCCCTACCTTCCGGGCGCGGATGCGCCTTCCAGAGACAGTAATGAGCCTGAAGACACTGAACCCCTACGATTTGTTCGACGTGCGTTCGCTGCTGAGCGAGGAAGAACGCGCTGTGCAGGATTCCGTTGCCCGTTTCACTGATGAGCGCGTGCTGCCCATCATCGGCGACTGCTTCGACCAGGGTCGTTTCCCGACCGAGCTGATCGGCGAAATCGCCGACATGGGGCTGCTGGGCAGCTCGCTGCCGGAACAGTACGGCGGCGCTGGCTTGAACAGCGTCAGCTACGGCCTGATCTGCCAGGAACTGGAGCGCGGTGATTCCGGCATCCGCAGCTTCGTTTCGGTGCAGAGCTCGCTGTGCATGTACCCCATCTACGCCTACGGTTCGGAAGAGCAGCGCATGCGCTGGCTGCCGGACATGTCGCGCGGCAAGGTGATCGGCTGCTTCGGCCTGACCGAGGCTCATGGCGGTTCCGACCCGGCCAGCATGAAGACCCGCGCCGTCAAAGATGGCGGCGATTGGGTGATCAACGGCTCCAAGATGTGGATCACCAATGGCTCAGTGGCCGATATCGCCATCGTCTGGGCCAATACCGACGAGGGCGTGCAGGGCTTCGTCATCGAGAAGGGCACGCCGGGCTTCACCGCCCAGGAGATCAAGCACAAGATGAGCCTGCGCGCCTCGGTGACCGGCGCGCTGTTCTTCGACAACGTGCGCGTTCCCGATGCCAACCGTCTGCCCAACGTGAAGGGCCTGAAGGGGCCGCTGGGCTGCCTCACCCAGGCCCGCTACGGCATCACCTGGGGCCCGCTGGGCGCTGCCATCGCCTGCCTGGACGAAGTGCTGGCCTATACCAAGGAACGCATCCTGTTCGGCCGCCCGGTCGCCGCCACCCAGAGCGCGCAGATCAAGATGGCCGACATGGCCCGCCGCATCACAGCCGGTCAGTTGCTGGTGCTGCAGCTCGGTCGTCTGAAGGACGCCGGGCAGATGCAGCCGCAGCAGGTTTCGCTGGCCAAGTGGAACAACTGCCGCCTGGCCATCGACATCGCCCGCGAATGCCGTGACCTGCTCGGCGGCGCCGGCATCACCACCGAGCACGGCGCGATCCGACATGCGCTGAACCTGGAATCGGTGATCACGTACGAAGGCACCGAGACCGTGCACCAGCTGGTGATCGGCCGCGAGCTGACCGGCATCAACGCGTTCTGATGATGGACGGCCTGCACAGCACAATGCAGGCCGTCTGCCTGCGGCAGACTCCGCAAGGCTTGCCGCAGCTGCAGGATTTTGAAACGCAGCAGCTGCCGTTGCCGGTTGTCGGTGACGGCCAGCTGTTGGTGCAGGTGCAATGGTTGTCGTTGGACCCGTTCCTGCGTGCGCAACTCGGCGGCCGCTATGCATTGCCGTGCCCGCCGCTGGGAAGCATCGTCCCGGGTTATGGCATCGGTACGGTGATCGAAGATCGCAGTGGTCGTTTCGCGCCCGGCAATGTCGTGACCGGCATGACCGGCTGGGCCGAGCAGGCCGTGCTGGATGCGGGCACCACCTCGCTGATCGATGCGGGGTTGGCACCGCTCAGTACTGCCGTTGGCGTGCTGGGCATTCCCGGGCTCACCGCGTGGGCGGGTGTGCGCAGGATTCTGCAGCCGAAGGCCGGACAGACCATTCTGGTTTCAACTGCCGCAGGTGCGGTTGGCAGCGTCGTTGGCCAGCTCTGCAAGGCCGCGGGTTGCCGCGTGGTGGGTATCGCCGGCAGCGCGCAGAAGTGCGCCATCGTCACCGATGATTTTGGCTTCGATGCCTGCGTCAGCTATCGCGATCCAGATTTCGCCAAGGCGCTACGCGCTGCCTGCCCGGATGGGATTGATGGTTACTTCGACAATGTTGGTGGTGCCGTGCTGGAAGCGGCACTGTCGCTGCTGCGCCTGCATGCACGGGTGGTGCTGTGTGGGCTCAGCGATCAGTACAACCGCGCCGAGCGTCCGGCCGGACCCAATCTCGGGCCGGTGATCGGCGCACGCGCACGCATGGAAGGCCTGGTGGTCCATGACCATCTGGCCGACTTCGCGCAATGCCGCAGTGAACTGGCGCAGATGATCGCCGACGGCACGCTGCGCTACCGCGAACATATCCACCACGGGCTGGCCGCCGCGCCGGCCGGTTTCATCGGCCTGCTCACTGGCGAGAACCTGGGCAAGGCGCTGGTACGGCTCTAAGGAACACGCATGCCCCAGATCCAACGTCGCTTCGCTTCCGTCAACGGACGGCAGGTGCACTACCGCATTGCCGGCAGTGGGCCGGCGCTGTTGCTGATCCATCAATCACCGCAGAATTCGCGGATGTGGGCGGCCATGCAGCAACGCTACGCCGACCGCTACACGGTGATTGCGCCGGACACGCCCGGCTTCGGCTATTCCGATGCCTTGCCTGGCAACCCGATGACGATTGCCGAGTTCGGCGCGGCTACCTTGGAGTTCGTCGACGCCATCGGCCTGCAGCGTTTCGCGGTATTCGGCATGCATACCGGCGGGCTGATCGCGACCTGGTTGGCCTGGGCTGCGCCCGTGCGTGTCGCCGCGCTGGTGGTGGATGGCTATGCCGCCTTCACTCCGCAGGAAAGCGCGCTGTATGGCGAGACCTACCTGCCACCGTTCGTGCCGCAGTGGGACGGCTCCCACCTGCGCTGGCTGTGGTCGCGCATGCGCGAGCAGAAGTATTACTTCCCGTGGTACGACGGCCGTGCCGACGCGGCGATGATGATTCCGCCACAGACCACGGAAAGCACCCGCGATACGGTGATGGATGTGCTGGATGTTGGCGATACCTATCGCGCCGGTTATGCGGCGGCGTTCCGCCACAACGATCACTTCTGGCTGCAGCAGCTGCAGATGCCGTCGTGGCTGGTCTACCGCCACGGCGATCCGCTGTTGGCGCATAGACCGCGCCTGCAAAGTCTGCCCGCCAACGTCACCGTGGTTGAAGAGCCTGCAGGCATTCCTGCCATGCTCGACAGCATGGATGCGTGGTTGGCGCAGGCGTTGGCTGCCGAGTTGGCCTTCGTTGCTGGTAACGCTGGTGCAGCGACGAACAATAGTTGGCAGCGACGCATCATCGCGACCTCTGGCGGCGACATGGCGGTCTGGGAGCGGGCAGGGCAGGGCCAGCTGCGGTTATGCCTGCATGCGCCCGGCACCCGGCCGTTGTTGCCGCAACAGCTTGATGCCGATGACAGTGCGTGGCTGCTGCCGGATCTTCCCGGCCACGGTGCCTCCTGCGAAAGCGATGCCGGGCTGGATGCCGCCAGCGTGGTCGCTGCCTTGTTGGACGCAGTACGCGGCAGTGCCGAGCTGCCGGTGCTGATCGAAGCGCATGGCGCGGCTGCCGGTTACGTTCCTGGGCTGGTGGATGCGCTGGGTGCGTGTGTCAGCGAGGTCGTGCTGCATTCGCCATGGTTGCTCAACGCCGAGGAGCAGGCGCTGCTGCTGCAGGGCTTGCCTAGCACCGTCATCGACCGCGCAGGCGGCTATCTCTGCGATGCCTGGCAATGGGAGCGCGAGCGCCATCTGCTGTGGCCCTGGCTGACGCCAAGTGCCGCTGCGCGCCGCCGCGTGGATGCGCCAGCACCTGCGCTGGTGCATGCCAATGTCGTTGAACTGCTGCGCCTGGGCAATCGCCTGCATGGCCTGTTGCGCGATGTCACCGCACCAGATCTGGCCGCGCGCCTGCGTGACCTGCCGGTGCCGCTGCGCGTGATCACTGATCCCCAATCCGACTACCAGGGGCGCGCCGCCGCCCTGTCTGCCTGAGCTGAAGGACCCCCATGAGCAACGACACCGCAACCGCCGTCATCGCCACGCTGCAGTCCAGCTGGGGCGGCAGCATCGTCACCGATGCCAGCGAGCTTGAGTATTTCGCCACCGACGTCTATTCGCAGGGCAAGCCGCTGCTTGCGGTGTTGCGTCCGAATGACGCGCAACAGCTGGCCGCTGCGGTCAAGCAACTTACCGAGGCCGGTGTTGCGGTCATCGCACGCGGTGGCGGCATGAGTTATACCGGCGGCTATACCGCCGCGCAGAGCCCAAGCGTGCTGGTGGATACCAGTTCGCTGGACAGGATCGTCGAGATCAATCTTGAAGACGCCTACGTCGTGGTCGAAGCCGGCGTCACCTGGCGTGCGCTGAAGGACGCGCTGGATGCCAAGGGTGTGCGCACCCCGTACTTCGGGCCAATGTCCGGCTCGCATGCCACGGTGGGTGGTGGCATGTCGCAGGGCGCGATCTTCCACGGCACCGCGCGCTATGGCTGTTCGGCTGATGTGGTGCTGGGGCTGCAGGTGGTTACCGCCAATGGCGACATCCTCACCACCGGTTCGGCGGCCGCGGCCAATACCAGCCCGTTCTTCCGTTGGTACGGGCCGGACCTGACCGGTCTGTTCCTGGGTGACTGTGGCCTGCTCGGCATCAAGACCCGCATCGTGCTCAAGCTCATTCCCAAGCATGCGCATATCGACTACCTGTCCTGGCAATTCCCGACGGCCGAAGGTCTGTTCGGTGCCTTGGGTGTGCTCTCGCGGCATGCTTTGGCCAGCGAAACGGCCGCCTTCGACCCGGCGCTGACCCGCGTGCGCATGCGCCGCGCCGGCCTCTCCAGCGACGTCAAGGCGCTGACCAACGTGATCAGGAAGGGCGGCCTGATCTCCGGCCTGAAGCTGGCGGTGAAGGGCCGCGACATCGTTGACCAGGAGCAGTTCTCGCTGCACATCACCCTGGAAGGCGACAGCGTCGCCGAGGTGGCCGATCGCGTGGCGCGTGCGCGCAAGCTGGTGGGCGAGTTCGGTGAAAGTATCGAACCATCGATCGCCAGGATGATGGCCGCCAATCCGTTCGCGGCCTGGAACTCGATGCTCGGCCCGCAGGGCGAGCGCTGGGCACCGGTGCACGCGCTGGTGCCGCACTCCAAGGCCACCCGCATGTTCGACGCCCTGCAGGACCTGTTCGCGCGCGAGCAGGAAACCATGGACAGGCACGGCCTGTTCATTGGCACCTTGCTGTCCAGCGTGGGTGCGCAGACGGTGGTGATCGAGCCTTGCATCTACTGGCCGGACAGCCACAACGCCTTCCACCTGCGCACCGTCGATGCCGACCACCGCGAGCGTATCGGCTGCCCGGGTGAACACCTGGACGCACGCGCGGCGGCCGACACCCTCAAGCGGCAGATCGCCGACACCATGCGTGCGCATGGCGCGGCCAACCTGCAGCTGGGCAAGTTCTACGACTACCGCGCCGGCCGCGATCCGGCCGCACTGGCGGTGCTGGACGCAGTCAAGGGCCAGCTCGATCCCAAGGGCCTGATGAACCCCGGCGTGCTCAGCCGCTAAGGACGCCTGAGCCCCTCTCCCCCCGGGAGAGGGGTTGGGGAGAGGGTAGGCGCAACCTGTCAGGCAAACCGCCATCACCCCCAATAGCCCCAGCCACACGGCCAGGCCCAATGCCTGGCCGTTCGCGTAGGTGCCACCGCAACTGTCCAGCCTGAACCCCCGGTGCTGCCATCGCTGGCCGGTTTCCGTACCATCGGCAACAATATGCCGGCCTGATCCCACCCGGACGGCCCACGTTCGATGCAGATCGAGCCGCCACCCGCAGCCACCGAGACACTGTGAAAACACCCCAACAATTGCAGGTACTGATAGACGACGGCGTTATCGACGAGGTCCTGCGCCCGCTCAAGAGCGGCAAGGAAGCAGCGGTCTATGTGGTCCGCAGCGGCGACGAGATCCGCTGTGCCAAGGTCTACAAGGACATGGCGCAGCGCAGCTTCCAGCAGCGCGTGCAGTACCAGGAAGGCCGCAAGGTGCGCGGTAGCCGTGAGGCCCGCGCCATCGGCAAGGCCAGCAACTACGGCCGCAAGCAGGCCGAAGCGGCCTGGAAGAACACCGAGGTCGACGCGCTGTACCAGCTGCGCGACGCCGGTGTGCGCGTGCCGGAGCCGTTCGGCTATTTCCACGGCGTGCTGGTGATGGAGCTGGTGACCGACGCCGAGGGCTTCAGCGCCGCGCGTCTGGGCGAGGTGGAACTCAGTGCCGCGCAGGCGCGCGAGTTCCACGCTGTGCTGGTCCAGCAGGTCAAGCTGATGCTGTGCTGTGGCCTGATCCACGGCGATCTGTCGCCGTACAACGTGCTGGTCGGGCCGGATGGCCCGGTGGTGATCGATTTCCCGCAGGTGGTCAGCGCTGGCGGCAACAACGCCGCCCGCACCATGCTGCTGCGCGACGTCAACAACCTCACCGCCAACCTTGGTCGCTGGGCTCCGGAGCTGCTGGAAACCTGGTACGGCGAAGAAATGTGGGAGTTGTTCCAGGCCGGCGATCTGCTGCCTGACACCGTGTTGACCGGCGAGTTCACTCCGGACGAACATGCGGTGGACCTGGACAGCGTGCGGCACGCCATCAACGACGCCCGCGAAGAAGCACTGATCCGCCAGCAAGGCCGCGAAGCCGCCGCCGAAGAAGACTACTGAGGGGAGTGCCGAGCGATGCTCGGCAGGGGACTTCACCAATGTAGTGCCGAGCCATGCTCGGCAGCGGCTTTCCAAGCCATCCATCAGCTTTGTAGGAGCGGCGTAAGCCGCGAAGCAGGCTGCGCCCCAAAGGCCGCAAAAGCCAACCCCTCCCCAACCCTCCCCTCCTCCTACGGAGCAAGGGAGGGAGCTGAGCGCCCTTACCCGCGCAGCAGGAAATACGGCAGCAGCACCAAGGCTGAAACAACCACCATGCCCAGCAGCACCGCCACCACGAACAACGGCCGGCTCCGCAACATCGAACCGAACGTCTCCGCGCTGCCATCACGAAGCGCTGCCTGGCGCTCTTCACGCACACGCTGCCCGCGTTCAGCCTGATAGCTCGCCATCAAACCTTTAGCGCGCGGCAGATCATCGTTCTCGCGCAGCCAGATGCCGCCGTTGGAAATACCCCAGGGGCTGGGCTCGGTCCGGTACCAGGCGATGCCGTTGCGGTCGAGCAGCTCGCCGACCTCGAAGCTTTCGTCGTCACCGACATTACGTAGATTGAGCAGCAGTTTGGCCATGCTGCAATGATACCCGGCGGCGATGCGCTACCCTGCACGCCCCTTTCCAACGGAGCGCGCCATGCGTCGTCTGTTCATCCCGCTGCTGCTGTCCCTGTTGGCCGCCGGCTGCACCCCGCCAGGCCCGCCACCGGGCGGCACCATTGCCAAGTTCGAACAGATCGATACCACACCCGGCACCGGCGCTGAAGCGGTCGCAGGCAGCAAGGTCAGCGTGCACTACACCGGCTGGATCTACGACGAGCGCAAGCCCGACAAACACGGCGAGAAGTTCGACAGCTCGCTGGATCGCGGCGAGCCGTTCAGCTTCAACCTCGGTGACAAGCAGGTCATCCGTGGTTGGGACGAAGGCGTGGTCGGCATGAAGGTTGGTGGCAAGCGCACACTGATGATCCCGGCCGAGTACGGCTATGGCAATCGTGGCGTCGGCCCGATCCCGGCCGGCTCTTCACTGGTCTTCGATGTAGAACTGCTCGATGTCAAACCTCGCTGATAAAACCGTCGCCGTCATTGGCGGCGGCCCGGCCGGCCTGTTTGCCGCCGAGCATCTGCGTGCAGCCGGCCTGGCGGTCAACCTGTACGAGGCCAAGGGCTCGCCCGGGCGCAAATTCCTGATCGCCGGCAAGGGTGGACTCAACCTCACCCATTCCGACCCGCGCCCGCTGTTCGACAGCCGTTACCGCGAACGCCAGGCCGAGGTTGGCGCATGGCTGGACGGCTTCGATGCCGAGGCACTGAGCCGCTGGGCGCTGGGTCTTGGCGTGGAAACCTATGTCGGGAGCTCCGGTCGGGTGTTTCCGGTAGACCGCAAGGCCGCGCCGCTGCTGCGCGGCTGGGTGCGCCGGCTGAAGGAACAAGGCGTGCGCTTCCACGTGCAGCACCGCTGGCTGGGCTGGAACCCGGACGGCAGCCTGCGCATGGCCACCGCAGATGGTGAGATCGCTGTTCACGCCGATGCCACCGTATTGGCGCTGGGCGGCGGCAGCTGGCCGGAGCTGGGCTCCGACGGCAGCTGGATGCCGGTGCTGCAGGAACGCGGCGTCGATACCGCACCGCTGCAGCCGGCCAACTGCGGCTTCGACATCGACTGGACTGCTCACTTCCGCGACCGCCATGCCGGTGCACCGATCAAACCTGTGGTTGCGCACTGGACCGATCTGAACGGCCAGACTCAATCGCTGCAAGGCGAATGCGTGGCCAGTCAGTACGGCATTGAAGGTAGCCTGATCTATGCGCTGGCCGCTGATCTACGCGAAACCCTCAATCGCGATGGTGCGGTGACGCTGGAACTGGATCTGGTACCCGGCCGCGACGAAACACGCCTGCTCGCCGATCTGGGCCGCGCCCGCAAGGGCCGCAGCTTCGGCGAGCACCTGCGCCGCGCTGCCGGACTGGATGCGGCCAAGGCCGGGCTGTTGTTTGAAGTGCTGGGCAAGGATGCCGGCAATGATCTTGAAGCTGTCGCACGCACGCTCAAACGCCTGCCCTTGCAGTTGCTACGCCCGCGACCGATGGCCGAAACCATCAGTACGGCTGGCGGTGTAAAGCTGGAAGCGATGGATGACGGGCTGATGCTCATCGCGCAACCAGGCGTGTTCTGCGCGGGCGAAATGCTGGACTGGGAAGCCCCCACCGGCGGCTACCTGCTGACCGCCTGTTATGCCAGCGGCCAGCGCGCCGCAGAAGGTGTGATCCGCTGGTTGTAGTGCCGCCCCATGGTCGGCAGGGGGCCTTGCCAATATCGCAGCAACTTGCAGGAACGGCGTAAGCGGCGAAGCTGAAAATCAATCCGAGCACAAAAAAGCCCGCAGTTTCATCGCTGCGGGCTTCGCGGCTCACACCGCTCCTACAAGCTGTCAATGATCAACGCATCTTGCTGGTACGCAACGCCGCAATCCGGGCCGGCGGGGTGAACGAATCACTACGCGCCTCAGCCCAATATTCACGGAACACGGTGTGCTCCGGCACCTTGTTCAACAATTCGCCCGGTCCCAGATAACGGTACAGGCTGGCCAGCGAGCGGATCTCCACCGGCGATACGCGACGCAGGATGTGCTCCGGGCCCAGCTCGGACGGATCGTGCAGGCCAGCGGCACCAAGCAGGTCGCGCAGCGCGCGCATGGTGTTCTGGTGGTAATTGAACACGCGCTGGCCCTTGTCGACCGGCTCCAGGTGGCGCCAGCGGCTCGGGTCCTGGGTGGCGATGCCGGTAGGGCATTTGTCGTTGTGGCAGCTCAACGACTGGATGCAGCCCAACGCAAACATGTAACCACGCCCGGCATTGCACCAGTCCGCACCCAAGGCGATGGTACGGGCGATATCGAACGCCGTGGTCACCTTGCCAGCCGCACCCAATCGAATGCGATCGCGCAGGCCTAGCCCAACCAAGGTGTTATGCACCAGGATCAGCGCCTCGTTCATCGGCACGCCAACGTGATCGATGAACTCGGCAGGTGCTGCGCCGGTGCCACCTTCAGCACCATCGACCACGATGTAGTCCGGCAGCATCCCGGTTTCCTGCATCGCCTTGGCGATACCAAACCATTCCCACGGATGGCCGATGGCCAACTTGAAGCCAACCGGCTTGCCACCGGACAGCTCGCGCAGGCGTGCAACAAACTGCAGCAGTTCAACCGGCGTGGAGAATGCCGAGTGCTTGGACGGTGATACGCAATCCACGCCCATCGGTACACCGCGGGTCGCAGATATCTCGGCACTGACCTTGGCCGCGGGCAGCACACCACCGTGGCCGGGCTTTGCACCCTGCGACAGCTTGATCTCGATCATCTTGACCTGATCGGAGCTCGCATTCTCGACAAAGCGCTCTTCGCTGAAGCGGCCGTTGTCATCGCGGCAACCGAAATAGCCCGAGCCGATTTCCCAGACCAGATCACCGCCATTCTCACGGTGATACGGCGAGATCGAACCTTCACCTGTGTCGTGGCAGAAGCCGCCAAGTTTGGCGCCCTTGTTCAACGCGCGGATCGCATTGGCCGACAAGGAACCAAAGCTCATCGCCGAGATATTGAACACACTGGCCGAATAAGGCTTGGCGCAGTCAGGCCCGATCACCACACGGAAATCGTGGTGCGCAATGCTGGTAGGTGCCAGCGAATGATTGATCCATTCGTAGTCCACCGCATACGCGCTGCGCAGCGTCCCGAACGGCACCACATCCATCTCATTGCGTGAACGCTGATAGATCAGCTGGCGTTGCTGGCGCGAGAACGGCACGTCTTCCAGATCGCTCTGCACGAAATACTGGCGGATTTCCGGGCCAATGGATTCGAAACCATAGCGGAAATGCGCCAACACCGGGTAGTTGCGACGCAGCACGCTGCGCCGCTGCAACACATCCCAGGTGCCGAGCACCGCCATCAGGCCGAACAGGCCAACGCCCCAGTACCAAGCAGGCCAGTGGGTAGCCAGCGCCAGTGATACTGGCAGCAGGATCAGTGCCAGCACATAAACCAGATAACGATGCATTACCGTCCTCGAACTACACGGATGGCGGATTCTACAACCGGTCGTCCACTACTTGCCTCGGCCAGGCCGATTTCACGTCGTAGACCACCATGTCCGGCACACCCAGGGCACGGATCTGTTCCTCGTCGTAGGCACGGAACTGCTGGTGCGCCACGGCCAGGACCACGGCATCGTAGACACCTTGCTGCGGCGCCTTCACAAGCTCTACACCGCCCATGTCGTGCGCGTTGCGTGGATCGGCCCAGGGATCAAATGCTTCGACCCTTGCACCGGCTGCCGCAAGCATCTGCACCAGGTCCAGCCCACGGCTGTTGCGCAGGTCGGGGCAATCCTCCTTGAAAGTCACGCCCAGCACCAGCACACGCGCGTTCTGCAACGGCTTGTTCTTTCCTTCGAGCAGGCCACGTACACGGGTGACCACATGCGCCACCACACGGTTGTTGACCTGCCGCGCGGTATGGATCAGGTCCGGGTGATAACCCACGCTTTCGGACTTGTGCAGCAGGTAATAGGGATCAACACCGATGCAGTGCCCACCGACCATGCCGGGCCGGAACGGCAGGAAATTCCACTTGGTGCCCGCCGCTTCCAGCACATCCAACGTGTCGATGCCCAGCTTGTCGAAGATCAGCGCCAGTTCGTTGACCAAGGCAATGTTCACATCGCGCTGGATGTTCTCCACTACCTTGGCCGCCTCGGCCACGCGCAGCGACGACGCCGGCCAGGTGCCTGCCGTGATGATGCGCCGATACAAGGCATCCACCACGGCCGCCGCTTCCGGCGTGGAGCCGGAGGTGATCTTCTTGATATCTGGAAGGCGGCGCTGACGGTCACCCGGATTGATCCGCTCAGGGCTGTAACCGCAATAGAAATCCTGGTTGAAGCGCAGCCCGGAGCCTTCTTCCAGCAACGGCATGCAGACTTCTTCGGTCGTGCCCGGATACACCGTGGATTCGTAGATCACCAGATCACCACGCTTGAGCACCGCAGCGATCAGCGCACTGGCACTGCGTAGTGGTGCAAGATCCGGCTGTTCGTACGCGTCGATCGGCGTCGGCACGGTGACGATGAAGACATTGCGCGAGGCCAGCTCGGCCTTGTCCGCGGTGTAACGCGCCATCGCGCCAGCGGCGAGCTCGGCGTCATCCAGTTCCAGCGTGTGATCGTGCCCGGCCTGCAGCTCGGCAACACGGGCGGCATCGATGTCATAACCCAGGGTATCGAGCGTCTTACCGAACTCCACTGCCAATGGCAGGCCGACATAGCCCAACCCGATGATGGCAATCTGCGGCGCTGCCGCGGCGGTGATCTCGGCGCTCATGCCATCCCCTGAGGTTGCGAACTGGTGCCCGGAGCCGGAATCGAACCGGCAAGGCCTTGCGGCCGGCGGATTTTAAGTCCGATGCGTCTACCAGTTTCGCCATCCGGGCATCGCAATAGCCTGCCTGATTGCGGCCCAATTGTGAATCGCGAAGATTGGCGGCGGCGCAGAAGCCGGCGCCAGCATGGTCTCAGCCGATCGCCCGCGAGTAGCGCGCTGGCTGCTGCGCGGCCTTCAGATAGCGGTCAAAGCACATCGCGATCAGGCGCAGCAAGGGCCTGCCCTGCTCGGTGGCAGCGACCACGCCATCGCTACAGCTGGCCAAGCCGTCGTCCTGCAGATGGCGCAAAGCGATAAGTTCGTCGGCAAAGTAGGTGTCGAAATCAACGCCATGCCGCCGCGCCAGCGCACGGCCATCCACGCTGCCATGGCACATCAGCTGCTGGATCAGCTCCGCCCGCAACATGTCGTCGTCATCCAGCTCGAGCCCGCGCCATACCGGCACACCACCTTCGGCAATCTTTGCCTCCCAGTCCTTGAGGTCGCGTGGATTTTGGCTGTAACTGCTATCGATATGGCTGATTGCACTGACCCCCAGCCCCAGCAGGTCGCTGTCGGCATGGGTGGTATAGCCCATGAAATTGCGATGCAGGCTACCAGCACGCTGTGCGCGTGACAGGTCTTCCTCCGGCAATGCGAAATGGTCCATGCCGATGTACTGATAACCGGCCGCCGACAGGCGCTCGACGGCGAGCCCAAGCAGCGCCAGCTTCTGCTCCGGATCAGGCAGGTCGCGGTCCTGGATCTGCCGTTGCGCCTTGAACATATGCGGCAGGTGCGCATAGCCGTAAATCGCCAGCCGATCCGGACGCGCGGCTATCACCGTATCCAGGGTTCGGCCAAACCCGGCCAGCGTCTGCAGCGGCAGGCCGTAGATCAAATCCACATTGACCGATCGCATGCCATGGTCACGGCAGGCCTGGATGATGGCCATCGTCTCATCCACGTCCTGCACGCGATTGATCGCCCGCTGCACCTGCGGGTCGAAGTCCTGGATACCCAGGCTTGCGCGATTGAAACCCAACTCTGCCAGCACATCGATGTCGTCGACGCTGACCGAACGGGGGTCCAGTTCAATCGAGAAATCGCGCGCGCTGCTCTGGCTGAAATGGAACAGCTTTTCCAGCCCAGCAATCAATCGACGCAGCTGTGCAGGCTCCAGGAAGTTGGGCGTGCCGCCGCCCAGATGCAGCTGCACCACTTCGCGCTCGCGTGCAAACAGCGGCGCAAGCCAGTCCGCCTCAACCAGCAGCTGATCGACATAGCGTTCGCCCTTGCTGCGGTCGCGGCTGATCACGCGGTTGCAGCCACAATAGAAACACGGGCTGCTGCAGTACGGCACATGCACATACAGCGACATCGGCCGCCCCACCGCGTTGCTGCGCGCTACCGCCGCACAGAACTGCGCCTGCCCATAACCATCGTGAAAATGCGGTGCGGTTGGGTAGGAGGTGTAACGCGGACCCGGCCGGTCATGCCTGCGCAGCAGGTCCGCATCGAAGGTCCAGCCCAGGGCATTTGAGATTGGCAGCGGCATGTTCATGGCGCCAGCTTGCCCCCGCCCAGGCATCATCGCCTTGAGTTAGATCAATTCACCCATTCATGAACGGGCCCAACCCGGCATCCGTTCAGAGTATCGGGAACGAAGGGGCGTGGTAGCGCCGCCAGATGGAGCCGGCAACCCGCCCGGCCGCCTCATCCGCCAACGCCTGCATCGTCGGGTTGCCCAGCTCTGCCGTGGTCTGTGCAAACAATGCCAGCCAGCGCTCGAACATGGGCCATTCCAGCCCCGGGATCGCCAGGTGCTTGGGCATGGGCGCGCCGTTGAAGCGCGAGGTTCCACGCAGCAGGGCCGACCAGAAATCAATCAGCTGCAGCAGATGTGCCTCCCAATCGTGCACCCGTGCCTCGAATATCGGCCCAAGCACCGCGTCCTCGCGCACCCGCGCGTAGAAGCGCCGCACCAGCCAGTCCACCTCTTCCTCACTGCAAACATCCGGCCCAGCCCGCACAACCCACCTCCTGATCACCTGACCAAACCAACGGCGCCCGGCCCTGCTTGATCAGGATCAACGACGCCCATCCGCACAACCCCTAGCCTTGCACACCGGGCTGCCAGCTGCGGCCATACCGCCGAGCCGCCCGCCCGATTCTATTCCTTCGCCACGAGGCACCCAGGAATCCACAATGACCGCTTCTGCCGACGCCAGCGCCCGCCGCTCACTGCCAATGATCCAACGCCTGGGCGCCGTGGTATGGCCCAGCTTCTTTACTGCGGCGGTGATGTCGGCGGTGTTTTTTGCATTCATCGACCCGCTGGAACTGCAGCAGATCAGCTTCCCGCAGCACGTGATCAGCCGTGAAGTTGGCTATTCGCTGGGTTTCTTCATGTTCTGGGCCGGCACCTTGTGCGCGTGTGGGGTAACAGCGCTGCTGATGCATCCGGCAAGCGAGCAGGAGGAAGTCTTCGAATGAACCCTGTGCGCAGCATCGGCGAAGCCAGCGCCGGCACCGCGCGCAGGCGCGACAGGTTCCGCCAGCTCACCAGCCTGGCGATGCTGGCGGCGTTCTATGGCCTGCCCTGGCTGCACTGGGGCGGCAAACCCTGGCTGCTGCTCGACATCGATGCACGCCAGTTCCAGGTCACCGGCATCTCGATGCAACCGGAGCAGTCAATACCACTGCTCTGGCTTGCCCTGGCCGCGCTGGCCCTGCTTTGCCTTGCCACCAGCCTCTACGGACGCCTGTGGTGCACCTATGCCTGCCCGCAGACGGTGTTGACCCGCCTGTTCCGCAGACTGACCCGCCTGACCGATTTCAAAGGCAGGGCGAAGCCACTGGGAACACCACTACGACACGCAATGTGGGCGGCAATCTCGCTGTGGACCGGCATCAGCTTTGTGGGCTATTTCACGCCCATCGGGGAGCTCGCACGGGGCTTGCTCACACTTACGCTCAGCGGTTGGGAATTCTTCTGGGTCAGCTTCTACGGCCTGGCGACCTGGGCAAACGTGGTGTATCTGCACGAACAGGTCTGCAGCTATCTCTGCCCTTACAGCCGCGTGCAGCCACTGATTGCCGATGCGCGCACCCCCTGCATCCAGTACAACGCGCCACGTGGGGAGCCGCGCGGCGAGCGCGGCCAGGACAACGCAAGCGTATTGCATCGTTCACGCGGCCTGCTCGATGCAAGCACTGCGGCCGACTATGTATTCCGCGCCGCTCACCCAGCCATTGCCGGCGCCATGCCCAAGTTCAGCCCGGTCCACCTCGGGGACTGCACCGATTGCGGCGCCTGCGTTGCCGCCTGCCCGATCGGCCTGGATATTCGCAATGGCCGCTCCAACAGCTGCATCGAATGTGGCAATTGCATGGATGCATGTGACGATGTGATGGCTGCCAGTCGCTACCCGCTGGACCTGATCCATCGCGCCCGTCCAGCCAGCGATGGCGATACCGCCCCACCTGGATTGCGCATCAAGCCGTTGGCGTTCGCCGGCATCACGCTGCTGTGCTTTGCCCTGGCGGCATTCACCGCTGCAAGCATTTAGCCGGGCGCAGCGCATAAGGGCTGCGGGAGCGGCGTAAGCCGCGAAGTTGACATTGCTTGAACCATGGACATCCCTGCCATCTGATGATCCATCGGCTTCGCGGCTTATGCCGATCCCACAAAAGCCTTGTGTTGGAGCCGGTACACTCGCACTGCATGCATACCCTTGAAGATCTCAAAAGCGGCTCGCTCAACAGCGCCCGGACTGTTCGTCTGGTGAATCTGGGCCTGACCGAGTTCCCGCAGGCGCTGTTCGCCCTGGCCGATACGTTGGAAGTATTGGATCTCTCCGGCAATCAACTTACCTCCTTGCCCGATGACCTGCGGCGACTGCGCAAACTGCGCATCCTGTTCTGCTCCAACAACCCGTTCACGCAATTACCGGTTGCACTTGGCGACTGCGAGCAGCTCGAAATGGTCGGCTTCAAGGCCTGTGCGATTGCGCAGGTATCCAAACACAGCGTGCCAGCACGGCTGCGCTGGCTGATTCTCACCGACAACCAGCTCAGTGATTTACCCGCAGAACTTGGCCAGCGCCCACGGCTGCAGAAACTCATGCTCTCCTGCAACCAGCTCACTGCGCTGCCTGACCTGAGCAATTGCAGAGCACTGGAGCTGTTGCGGATTGCCAGCAACCATTTCAGTGAAATCCCAGCAGCATTGTCTGCATTGCCAAACCTGGCCTGGCCGGCGTTGGCCGGCAATCCACTTACGGCGGATGCCGAACACGCCGCATTGACGGCTGCACATCACCACGCAATCCGCTACGACGATATGGAGATCGGCGAGCTGCTGGGCGAAGGGGCGAGCGGCCACATCCATCACGCCACCCTCAAGCACAGCAATGAAGCGATTGCCGTCAAAGTATTCAAGGCGGCATTTACCAGCGATGGGACGCCGCAGTCAGAGCTGGCTGCCGGACTGGTCGCTACCGGACACCCGAACCTGCTAACGCCTCTGGCGGTAGTTGAAGGGCATCCGCAAGGCCGCTTGGCAGTGGCGATGCCCTTGCTTGCCTCGCAATACGTCAACCTCGCCGGCCCGCCCAGCCTTTCCAGCTGCACCCGCGATGTCTACGCGGCGGATACACGATTTACCCCTACCACCGCCAAACGCCTGCTCGACTGCATCCGCGCGGCACTCACCCACCTGCACACGCAGGGCGTTCTGCATGGCGACCTGTATGCCCACAATATTCTGTGGAACCCAGCAACCGGCGAGGCGGTACTGAGCGACTTCGGTGCAGCGATGCTGACTGGCGCACTGCCACCTGCACAACGTACGCAACTGCAGGCAATCGAGTGGCGCGCGTTTGCACATCTTGAGAATGAAATCGCTGCACGCATCGGTGACTAGCGGCAGGCCTTGCCTGCTGCGTACACGCACTCGACACATGCTGATGGGTGTTTGCCACACAAAAACAGCGTCAAACACGCCATCCCCCTCTGAATCGGTGGACCACACGGATCGACGAGAAATCGCAGAAAACAAAAAAGCCCTGATTTCTCAGGGCTTTAATGCTTCTTTCTTGGAGGCCTGGGTCGGAATCGAACCGGCGTACGCGGATTTGCAATCCGCTGCATAACCACTCTGCTACCAGGCCAAACTATTGCACCGCCGAAGCACTACACCGCCTCGACATGAAAAGACCCCACTGCGGGGGCCCTTTCCGATTTGGAGCGGGAAACGAGACTCGAACTCGCGACCTCAACCTTGGCAAGGTTGCGCTCTACCAACTGAGCTATTCCCGCGGTGTGGGCGAATCATACAGACTTCGGCAGGGGCGCGCCAGCGCTTTTTAACAATTCCTTTCACATCGGTGATTTGGCTGCCTGCGTTGGATCTGTAATCCCTGTAGAGCCGAGATCCTATGTTCGTGGTCAAGCCTGCTGGAAGCAGGCTTGACCCACTTTCAGCATGGCCGGGTCAAAGTCCCGGCCGCTCTTGAAGACGCCCCAAGCGA
>NZ_JBRREG010000057.1:0-30735 GCF_056760155.1 Stenotrophomonas sp. STEN022 | reverse complement strand
CCCTCACCCCTACCCCTCACCCCCATGCGGGAGAGGGGACTAGCTCTCCTTAATTTTTCTTTTACTGATTCATCGTCGGCTTCGGCAGCGGGAGCCTGATCGCCAGCTGTTGCTTTGGCTTTGGCTTTGGCTTTGGCTTTGGCTGTTGCTTTGGCTGCTGCTGTGGCCTTTGATCCAGCTTCTGCCTTGACTGTCCCCTCTCCCGCATGCGGGAGAGGGGTAGGGGTGAGGGCAGCTCTTGCTTCAGCTGTTGCTCTTGCCTTCGCTGCCAGTCGTCGAAGCAGCTACAGCCCCCTTGCCCTTCAGCCAATCAGCCCTCTGCAACAGCCGCATGCTCGACCGGCGGCAAGCCGCGCGCACGCCGCACCAGCCGTGCAGTGCCGGTACGCAGATCATCCAGCAACGCATAGATGGTCGGCAGGAACAGCAGGCTGACCACCGTCGAGAACGCCAACCCACCGGCAATCGCGCGCGCCATCGGATAGTACGGCGGCATGCCATCGGCCGTGGTCGTGTTCAAGGCAATCGGCACCATCGCCAGGATTGCCGTACCCATCGTCATCATGATTGGCCGCAGTCGCTCGCGGCTGCCTTCGATCAATGCATCGGTACGCGACACCCCGCGCCGACGCAGGTTGTTGATGTGCTCGATCATTACGATGCCGTTGTTTACCACCACACCCATCAGCACCAGGATGCCGATCACCGCCATGATGTTCATCTCGGTGCCGGTCAGCCAGAACAGCCAGTACACGCCATAGATGGAGAACAGCACGCAGGACATGATCGCCGCCGGGAACAACAGCGACTCGAACACCGCCGCCATGATCACCACCATCAGGATCAGAGCGATGAAAATCGCACTGATCATCTGGTCCATGCCGTCGAAGTTGATGTTGAAGCCGGCACCATTGAACGTATAGCCATAGCCCGGCGGGAACTGCACCCGGTCCAGGGTCTCCTCGACGGACTTGCGCGCCTGGTCCATCGGCACGTCCTTGGCCAAACCGGCCTCGATACGCAGCATGGTCTGCCGGTTCAAGCGCTGGATGGAGTTGGCCGCCGGATTGACGTTGACGTCCACCATCGCCAGCAGCGGGATCTCCTTGCCACTGGAGCTGCGCACCATGAACGAAGACAAGTCCTCGATGCTGTAGTTCTCCGAGCCCGAGAAGCGCACATTGACCGGGATCTCGACGTCATCACGGTGGAAGTCACGCAGCGATGAGCCACGCAGCGCCATGCCCACGAATTGCGCCACCTGCTGGGCACTGAAACCATACGACGCTGCGCGCTCGCGGTTGACCCGCACCGCCAGCTCGGCATTGGCATCACCCACGTCCACGCGCACATCGCGCAACTTGGGATTGCGCGCCAGGATCGGCACGATGTCGTCGGCCAACTCACGCAAGGTCTGGCTTGAATCACCGACCAGACTGAAACGCAGGCCCTGCCCTTCGCTGCCCATGCCACCCGGCCAGCCGATACCGATCTTGGCACGCGCAGACTGCGGCAGCCCCTTGCGCACTTCTTCCTCGATCTTCTTGCTCTGCTCGCGGTCGTCGACGGTCAGGTACAGGCGCGTCTGCGCCCAGCCCTGCTCGGCGAAGCGGCTGTACACGCGCTTGATCTTGAACTCATCGCGGTTGGCGTTGACGAAGTCCTCGACCCGCTGCACTTCCTTGCCCATCTCTTCCTTGGAATAGGAGCCCTTCCATTGGTAGAAGATGTTGATCTCATCCGGGTCATTGTCATCGCCACCACCGGTGGTATGGGTCATCGGCCACACGCTGAGCACCGACACCAGCACGATACCGGCCACGCTCCAGCCACGGTTCTGCAGGGTCCAGCGCAATATCCGCGCATAACGCTCCTGCAGACGGCTGATGAATGGTGACTTCAAGGCCGGCGGCGTTTTCATCCGTGCCGACAGCATGGGGATCAGGCTCACCGCCACCAGCCACGAGGCCAGCAACGAGAACGAGATGGTCAGCGCCAGCTGGGTCAGGTAGATGGTGATGATGTTCTTCTCGCCGAACATCATCGGCAGGAACACCACGCAGTGGCACAAGGTGCCGGCCGATAGCGCGATCGCCACATGGCGGGTACCGATGATGGATGCCATCTCCGGTTTGCCGGGGTATTTCTCGCGCTCCTGGTAGATGCTTTCCACCACCACCACGGCGTTGTCCACCAGCATGCCCACCGCCAGCAACAAGCCCATCATCGAGATGATGTTCAGGCTGATGCCGGTGAAGTACATGAAGCCCAAGGTCATGATGAAACAGATCGGGATCGCCATCGACACCATCAGCGTCGATGGCCAATGGCGCAGGAAGGCGTACAGCACGATCACCGACAGCAGCAGACCGATCGCACCGGCCTCAGCCAGGGCCAGCAGCGAACTGGTGACCGCCTTGCCGGAGTCCCACGCAATCTCGATGTCGACGCCGCGCAACGCCGGATCCTCACCCAACAGCGCGACTTCCTTGGTCACAGCGCGCGACAGGTCCACCAGGTTCGCCGAGCGCTCCTTGTAGATGTCCACGCCCACGCTGGGCTTGCCTTCCATGCGCCGCACATAGCTCATGCGCTGCGGTTGCAGGCTGACTTCGGCGATGTCCGACAGGCGGGTACCGCGGTTGTTGACCGGCAGGTCGCGCAGCTCCTGCACTTCCAGCAGCTCCCCCCTGGGTTGCACGCGCAGGCGGCGGCCGTCCTCGGTGATCTGTCCGGCCGATACCGCGAAGTTGGCCGCCTGCAGCTTCTGCACCAGATCATTCAGGGCCACGCCGTGCGCACTGATGCGGTCCTTGTCCAGCGCGATCAGCACTTCCTGCTTGGCAACGCCTTCCACTTCAACACGGGCCACGCCGGGCAGACGCTCCAGGCGCTGCTTGATGGCACGCTCGATCATGTCAGCGCGCGCGGTCAGGTCCTCGGCACTGTTCAGGCGCAGGCTGATCGCTTCCTGATCACTGGTACTCCAGCGCTGCACGTAGTAACGACGGAAGTCATCCGGCAACTCATCGCGTACCGCATCGATACGCTCACGCGCTTCGGATGCGGCCATGGCGATGTCGCGGTTCCAATCGCTGAACTCGACCTGGATCTGGCCGCCCTCGGCATTGGCGCGCGAGTTCATCGTCTTGATGCCGGGCATCGTGGCGATGGCCTCTTCAACCGGCCGCAGCAGGTTGCGCTCCACTTCTTCCGGGGTCGACCCCGGGTACGGCAGTGCAATGAAGAAGAACGGAATCGATGCTTCCGGCTCCGACTCCAGCGGCAGTTTGAACGCAGCAATCAGGCCGATCACCACCATCGACACGAACAGCATGATGGTGGTGACGGGGCGGCGGATGGACAGCTCGGTGATATTCATCCGCTCAGTCCTTGATGCCGCCGATGGGGTCCTGCTCATGGCTCAGCACCTGCTCGGCCTGGGCCATCGCCTGACGCGCACGACGACCACGCTCGGCGTAGTACTCGTCCGGCTTGCGATCCAGCAGGTCGTACACCACCGGGATCACCAGCAGGGTCAGCAGGGTCGAGACCAGCAGGCCACCGATCACCGTGATCGCCATCGGCGAGCGCACTTCAGCACCTTCACCGAAGGCCAGGGCCAGCGGCAGGAAGCCGAACACCGCGCACAGCGTGGTCATCATGATCGGACGCAGACGCGAACGTGCGCCTTCCACCAAGGCCTCACGCTTGGCCACGCCTTCCTCGCGCAGCTGGTTGACTTTGTCGATCAGGATGATGGCGTTCTTCACCACCAGACCGACCAATAGGATCAAGCCGATGAACACCACCACCGAGACCGGTGAGCGCGCCAGCAGCAGGGCTGCAACCGCACCAACCAGCGCCAGCGGGATGGTGAACAGGATGACGAAAGGATGCAGCAGCGATTCGAACTGCGATGCCATCACCAGATAGACCAGGAACACCGCCAATGCGAAGGCGAACAGCAGCGAGCGGATCGACTCACCCAGTTCCTGGCCCTGGCCACCGATATGCATGCCAACATCGGTGCCCAACGGATTTTTGGCGACCATGCTCTGCACTTCGGTGATGGCCTTGCCCAGGTCGATATCGCGCAGGTTGGCCGAAACAATCGCCACGCGGCGCTGGTTGGCGCGGTGGATTTCGCTCGGGCCGGTGGTGGCGATGACGTCGGCCACCGAGCCCAGCTCGATCGCCTTGGCGCCGGTTGGGTTGACGATCAGGCGACGGATGTCGTTGACCGAGGAACGCTCAGATTCCTGCACACGCACCAGCACGTCGATCTTGCGATCACGGAAGCTGTAGCGGGTAGCGACATTGCCCTTGACCTTGTTGACCACCGCATCAGCGATCTGCCGCGTGGTCAGGCCGAGTGCCGCGGCGCGGTCCTGGTCGAACACCACCTGGATTTCCGGGAAGCCCTGCTCCACCGTCGACTTGACGTCGGCATAGTGCGGGTTCTCGCGCAGCATGCCAGCCAGGCGATTGCCAGCGACGCGGATATCTTCGAGATTATTGCCCTCGATTTCGATTTCCAGCGGCGGCGACAGCGCGAACAGTTCCGGGCGGGCGAAATCCACCTGCGCTGACGGCCAGGCCTTCATGGTCTCGCGCAGTTTTTCGGTCAGTGCCGGCTCCAGCTTGGTGTCATCCATCACCACCGACAGCTTGCCGATGTTCTCGCCGCTCTCGGTCGGGCTGGCATCCAGTCGCGTACCGGTACCGGAGACGCCATACAGCAGGCGCACGCCTTCTTCGCCGGCATGCTTGCGCTGCACTTCGCGCACCAATGCATCGGTCTGCGCCAGTGGCGTGCCCGGCGGCAGCTTGGCGGTCATCTCGAAGCGGTCCTGGGCCAGCTGCGGCAGCAGGTCCACACCCAGCAGCGGCAGTGCAGCCAAAGTCAGACCGAACGCCAACGTCGCAAAGCCCAGCACGGGCCACGGACGCTTCAATGCCGCCGGCAGCGCGCGCAGGTAACCCGCTTCCGCGCGGCCATACGGCGCCATCGCCAGATCACTGGCCTTGCGCATCACCGGGCCGGCCACCGCGGCAATGCCACGGAAGATCCGCACCACACTCCAGGCGAGGAAATAGAAGCCGTAGCGGAACATCGCGCCGATACCACGGCCTGCGTAGGCAGCCGGCTTCTTCCAGCGGCTCTGCGGACGCCACGGTTCGCGCGGGTCTTCGGCCGGGAACTCCAACGGCGGACGGCCCTTCAGCGCGCTCAGCATCGGGATCAGGGTCATCGACACCACCAGCGACACCGCGATGGCGATCGACACGGTCAAGGCCTGGTCACGGAACAACTGGCCTGCGATGCCTTCGACGAATACCAGCGGCAGGAACACCGCGATGGTGGTCAGGGTCGAGGCAACCACTGCCATGAACACTTCACGGGTGCCCTTGATCGCCGCTTCCAGGATGCCCATGCCGCGCTCGCGCGCCTTGGCGATGGATTCCAGCACCACGATCGAGTCATCCACCACCAGACCGGTGGCCAGCGCCAGGCCGCCCAGCGACATCACGTTCAAGCTCAGGCCGAGCTGGCCCATGAAGAAGAACGTGGCGATGATCGAGATCGGCAGCGACAGCGAGATCACGAAGGTGCTCCAGCCATCGCGCAGGAACAGGAAGATGATCAGCACCGACAGCAGGCCGCCGATCACCGCATCGATCTTGACGTCCTTGATGGCGTGGCGGATGAAGACCGACTGGTCCTCCACCATCGTCATCTCGATGTCCTTGGGCATTTCCTTGCGGATGGTTTCGAGCCGGGCTTCCAGCGCATCGGCGGTGGAAACGGTATTGGCGTCGCCTTCCTTGTAGACAGCGAGTTCGACTGCTTCATGGCCGGCAGCGCGGATCACCGCTTCGCGCTCCTTGTAGCCCTGGCGCACTTCGGCCACGTCCTTCAAGCGCACGCTGGGTGCGCTGCTGCTGCCATCACTGCGCATCGCCGCGATCACGTTGGGATCGCTGCTGCCGAGGATGGCCGACATCAGCTGGCGGTTCTCACCGGTCGAGCTGGCGGTGCTGGAGCCACTGGCCGTGGTCAGCAGCATCTCGCGCATCTGTTCGACCGTGGCGAACTGGTTGACGGTTCGCACCAGGTAACGCTGCGAGCCTTCTTCCAGGCGACCGCCGGACAGGTTCACGTTCTCCTGCTGCAGACGCTGGATCACCGTGTCCAGCGACAGACCGAGCGCGGCCAGCTTGCGCTGGTCGATATCAACCTGGATCTCGTCTTCCAGACCGCCGCCAACCTTGACCGCGGCCACACCACTGACGGGCTCGAGCTTGCGTTTGAGGTCTTCATCGGCATAACGACGCAGCTCCATCAGGCGGCGCACGGCATCGGCGTCGTTGCCGGCCTCCTGCTTGGACGACAACGCCAGCCGCATGATCGGCTGGGTGGAAGGATTGAAGCGCAGCAACACCGGCGGCTTGGCCTCCAGCGGCAACTGCAGCGTCTCCGTCTTGTCGCGCACGTCGAGCCCGGCCTGCTGCATGTCCGTGCCCCAGGCGAACTCCAGCACCACGTCGCTTTGACCAGTGCGCGAGATCGACTTGAGCTTGCGCAGGCCCTTGACGATGCCCAGCGCTTCTTCGGCCGGCTGCGAAATCAGGGTTTCCACCTCGGCCGGTGCCGCACCTTCGTAATCGGTACGCACGGTCAGGGTGGGATAGCTCAGGTCCGGCAGCAGTTCGACCTTCAGGCTGGACAGCGAGATCAGGCCAAACAACACCAGGGTCAGCGTCATCATCGCGATGGTGACGCGGCGGCGGGTGGCGAACTCGATCAGATCGAAGCCACCGCCGGAAGCCGACGGTCCGTGGTCACTCATTGTTTGGTCGCCTGTGCGGCTGCCGGCGCCTTGGCCGCCGCTGCGACCGCCTTCTCCTTGCCGATCACCTGCACCGCACTGCCTTCGCGCAGTGCCGCCTTGCCGGCGATGACGACTTCATCACCCTGCTTCAGACCGTTGCGCACCTCGATGAAGCCGGCATCGTCATAACCCAGGGCCAACTCGGTGCGCACAGCCTTGCCGTCACGCACCACATAGACTGCCGGCTTGCCGCCGTCTTCCAGCAACGCGGTACGCGGCACTACCAACGCATCGGCGCGCTGGTCGTAGTTGATGCTCAAGCGGCCGAACATGCCGGCCTGCAATGCGTCTTCGCCGGTGAACGTAGTCACCACGCGGAAGGTGCCGGTGCCGTTGTCGACCACCGGCGCAACGCGATCCACCGTGCCGGTGAACGGCTTGCCCGGCAGCGCATCGACCTGCAGCGACACCGCCTGACCCGGCTTGAGCTTGGCGATCTCGCGCTCGGGCACATTGAGGGTTGCTTCCAGCTGGCCGCTGTCGACGATGCGGATGATCGGCGAGTTGATCTGCACGAAGTTGCCCGGCTTGATGTCACGCGAGGCGACCACGCCGCTGATCGGCGCGACCACCGTCGTGTAGGACAACTCCAGCGTTGCCATCCGGTACATCGCCCGCGCGTTCTCCAGGTCATAGCGCAGCTGGTCCACATCGGCCGCGCTGACCAGCTGCTGCTGCACCAGCTTTTCGGCGCGGTGATAGCTGTTCTCGAGCTTGCGCATCTGCGCCTCGCTCTGCGCCACGCTCAGTCGGGCGCGGTCCGGGTCCAGCCTTACCAGCGGTTGCCCGGCGCGCACCTGCTGGCCTTCCTCAACCAGTACCGCCAGCGCCACGCCGGAGGTCTTGGCGACCACCTGCGATTCGGCGCGCGGCTCCAGCGCCGCTGTGCCGGTATAGCTGGCGGCAATGGCACGGCGCTCGGCCTTGGCCACTTCCACCGGCACGGCATCACTGGCCTTCTGCTCATCCGGCGTCTTGGCCTTGGCTTCCTCGCCACCGGCTTTGCAACCGCCAAGCAACAGGGAAGTGGTGATCAGGAGTGCAGCAGCGCAGCTTCCGGTGCGGGCGTGCAGAGTGAAAAGTCGCGACATCGTCTTGTCCCTGGGGATGCGTAGGCAGGTGTTGTAGCAAAGTATTGCACCACCCCACACCCACACCATGCCCCGAAAGTCATGGGTACCTGTCCCTTATGCTTCCGCCTACCGCATTGCAGCATCCAAGCGCCTGTTCCGAACGGGTAAATACGCGGGCTATACTCGGCCCGTTCCGTATCCCACGGCGGAACCCCAGACCCGCTTACCGGATAAGGAAACCATGCGCTCGCAGCCGCTCGCCGCTTGTTTCGCTCTGGCTTTTGCCCTGACCTTCGGGGCCGCCCAAGCTGATCCGCAGTCTGCTCCACCCGCCGTCGCCCCCGCCGCTACTGCCCCCGCCGCCACACCGGCGCCGGCAAGCACTGGCAATGCTGCTACCGGCCGGACCCTGGCCTATACCTGCCAGGGCTGCCACGGCATCACCGGCTACAAGAACGCCTACCCCAGCTACCGCGTGCCGAAGATCGGTGGGCAGTCGCCGCAATACCTGACCCAGGCGCTGACCGAGTACCGCGAAGGCAAGCGCAAGCATCCGACGATGCAGGCGCAATCCATGAGTTTCAGCCCGCAGGACATTGCTGATCTCTCCGCCTACCTGTCCACCCTCAAATAAGCGCCGACCATGACGAAAGCCACGCACGCACTGCGTTTGTACATCGCCCTGTTCGCCGCCATGGGTCTGACTGCCTGTACGCAGTCGGAGGTCGAGTCCAGCAGCAAATCCGCCGCCGACCCCGGCCATGCCAGCGGTGAACACAGCTCCAGCTCCTCAGCAGGCTTGCCCACTGGGCGCATCGCCGCCGGTGAGCACCTGGCCTCTGCAAAGGGCAAGGCCACCGGGCAGAGCTGCATCGACTGCCACGGCGCCGACGGCAACAACCCGATCGACCCGACCTATCCCAAACTCGGCGGCCAGTACGGCGACTACCTCGCCCACGCGCTGCAGGCCTACCGTGCCAGCACCCGCGACCACATGCTGATGACGCCGCAGGCGCAGAACCTGAGCGATCAGGACATCGCCGATCTGGCCGCCTACTTCGGCTCGCGCCCCAGCCAGTTGCGCGACCTGCACGGCGTGGACTGAGGATAGCCATCGCAGCACCGCACCGAAACAACAAAGCCGCCCTTGGGCGGCTTTGTTCATATGCAATGCTCTCGAGGCTGTTTGTGGGAGCGGCGTAAGCCGCGAAGCTGGCATTGTTGGAGCACCACTCATTTGCGCCATCTGAAGCGCCATCTGCTTCGCGGCTGACGCCACTCCCCAAACGGACACCTGACCACGCATGCCACTTTATCGATGCTTGATCTGCGGCGAAAACTTCCCGGGCGCCCTTCTTGGCAAGCACTCGCCCATTGGCTTCTATGCAACCCGCTTCGTGGAGGCAGCAAACAGAGACGATGCGGAAGCACTAGCCCTGAACCAACTCCGGAACGAAGATGTGTTGAACACTCCTGCCAAACTCCGCAGCGAAGACGCCCGGGTTTTCTTCGAGGAAATCACGGAGATCAGTGCGGACAGCGAACGCCTGCCCAACTCCGGTTTCACCTTCTTTGTCATGGGCAGCTGAGTTCCCGAAGACCAATGCAGCAGACACCGCTTGTGGGAGCGGTGTAAGCCGCGAAGCTGGCATTGCCGAAACCTCAGGCATATGCGACACCTGATTCGGCATGAGCTTCGCGGCTTACGCCGCTCCTACCAGAACCAATGCGGCATGCGACGCACCACAGAACACTCAACGACTGCCGTTGTCTTCCTGCAACTCTTTCTTGAACGGTATATCCGGCGGCGGCCTTGCTTCTGCCGGCTGCTCCTGCATGTTCGGGTTGGTCAGGCCGCAACCGCCACCGAACTGCAGCATCGATACCACGCAGGAAATCTTGCTCTTTGAGCCGGGGATCGGAATCTCCACGCTCTTGATGCCCCTGCGCACCCACTCGGCCAACAGGGATTCGTTCGGCGCCCAGTATTTGTCGAACGAAGTTGGTGTGTAGTCGTACGGCGGGCGCTTGAGCCAGGTGCCGGATTCGGCGATGCGCTCGCGGCTCCAGGTGTCGGCGTCACCGCCCGGCGCGCCACGCTTGGCCGCGTCCTGCGCCTGCCCCTCGTTGCCGCCCAGCTTTACGCTGCCGTCTGCATTGAACAGCCCCGTGCCCTTGTCAGCCTGACCGCCAGCGCTACCGGCTACCTGGCGCTGCGCTGCACCCCAATCATCGCCACGATTTGGTGCAGCCCAACCACCGCTGCGATCCTGCGGCTTGGGGCCTGCACCTGCACTGGTTCCAGCACGCGGACTCGGATTGGCAACCGCCTGCCCGCCAGTGCGCGACGGGCTGGTCGATGCACTTGCTGCCGTTGTACCGGTTGATGCCTGCGTCGCTGCATTTGGACTCGTCGCCGCCTGAGCGGCAGGCTTGTCTGGCACACCGGGTACCGTGCGCTCACGCACCGCCATCGTCGGCGTCTTCACTTGCACCTGCGCAGCACGCGATGGCAACGCCGCCATCGCCACCGATTCCTGCGTTGCGGTTTCAATCTGACGTTCACGCACGCCAAACTCAGGCGCGCGAATCTGCACCTGCGTTTCGCGCACACGCGGCTGCGTCACCGCTATCGGTTGCTGCGTGGCGACTTCGATCTGACGTTCACGCACCTGCACCTGGGGCGAGCGCAGCTGCACCGCAACGTCCGCAGGCTGGCGTAACGCCTGCGTCGCTTGCGGACGATCAACCGCGGTTTCGACCGTGCGTTCGCGCACCTGGGCTTGGCTGCTGCGCAACGCAGGCGCCGTCACAGTCGCGGGAGGCACCACGAACTCGCTGGTCGGCCGGTTCGTCTCCGGCACCTGCAGCGGCTGCTCGCTTGCGGTTGGTGGCTCCGGCACTGGCTTGGATGCGTCAATCTGCATCCATTCAGGCTCGAATGCTGACTCAGCAGACTCCGCGCTGGCCTGCGAAGCACTCGCAGCCGGTGCTTCAACTGATTCCTGCGCCACAGGTGCCGATGGCTCAGCGGAAGCTGCTCCAGACTGCGCAGCTACGGCTGCCTGCGCACCCGCCACCTCAGCAGCCTGCGGGGCACCGCCGCCCTCTTCGTCCGGCGTACCGCGCCCGACATACTCCACCTGCACGCGCTCGCCTTCTTCGGCATCCTGTTCCGGCACATTGCTGCGCACCAGCGCCACCCACAGCAACAGCAGCGCGAACAGCACATGCAGGCCGGCACTGAAGAAACCCGCGAACCAGCGCAGGCCACGCTGATCGCGCGGCGGCGCTTCGCCACCATTCCAGAACAGCAACACGATGTGTTGCCACAACGGCAACGGCGCAGCTGCAGCCTCGCGTGGTCGCGGCGGTCGAGCTGCCATGGCTCCCGCAGCATCGGCATCGACAAACGCGGACAGCCCCTTGGACACACGCGTGCGCAGCCAGTTGCTCCAGCTGTATGGCATGCCGGTGCGGCGATCATGAAGGATGCTGGTCTGCCGGCGCGAGGCCAGCAGATTGATCAGCTCGGTAACCGATGTCACCGGCATGCGTGGTAGCGGCTCAGCCCGCGCCGTCGCGCGGAATATACGGCGCCTGACTGGTTTCGTGGTCGGTGGCGTCACGCACGGCGGTGATGCCCGGCACCCGGCCCATCAAGGTCTTCTCGATCCCCTGTTTCAAGGTCACATCGGCCATGCCACAACCATGGCAGCCACCGCCGAAGCGCAGCAACACCACGCCGTCGGCCGACACTTCCTGCACGGCCACGCGGCCGCCATGCGAAGCCAGCTGCGGATTGATTTCGTTCTCGATCACCCAACGCACACGCTCAACGATGGACGCTGCATCACCGGGGGCTTCGCCCTTGATCTTGGGGGCCTTGATCGTCAGCTGCTGGGTACCGGCAGCCTGGGTGACGAAGTCGATCTCGGCGCCGTCCAACCACGCCACGCTGGTCGCAGCGATATACAAGGTGAAGCCATCGCAATCCACCGCCCACTCGTCACCGAGCAGGTCAGCCGGCTCGGCAAATTCAAGGCGCGCGTCTGCGCTCGGGGTTCCCGGGTCCATCGCGCTCAGGCGCACGCCCATCCCGGGCACGGCCTCGCGTTCGATCAACTTGCGGAAATGTGTTTGGGCGGTATCTGAGATCTGGATCATGCGGGTATTCTAGCCGTGTCTTGGTTGCCACCGTTGGGACAGTGATTCCAAGGTCGGCACAGTTCAGTCACCTGTTATGGAGGTATGCATGGCCCCTGATCTCATCCCGCTGGCACAAGCACACTGCAGCCCGCGCCGGGGCAGCGAATATCGGCTCGGGCAGGCCCGCGTCGCCGAGCTGCTACCGCAGGTCCCCGGCTGGGAGCTGGCCGAAAACGGCCAGGCCCTGACCCGTACATTCCGCTTTGACAACTACCACGGCACCATGGCATTCGTGAATGCATTGGCTTGGGTTGCGCACCGCGAAGACCACCACCCCGACCTGGGCGTGCACTACGACCGTGCCGTTGTGCGCTTTTCCACCCACGATGTGGGCGGCCTGAGCGAAAACGACTTCATCTGTGCCGCCAAGGCATCCGCACTAACGGAGCAATGACATGAAATTGCGTCTGCTATTCGCTGCAATGGGTACCGTGGCTGCACTAAGCGCCTGCAACTCCTCCGACCAACCGGCCGCACCGGCCGTCGCCCCGACCGAAGTGGCTGCCGTGCAGACCCCGCCACCGGACTATCCGGCCGAACTCGCCTGCACCGGCGTCGGCGGCAAGAGCGTGCTGCGCGTGGTGGTTGGCCCGCAGGGCACGCCTACCGAGGTCTCGCTGGTCACCAGCAGCGGCAACAGCCAACTGGACGACTCCGCCGCGCGCCGCGTGCGCGAGTGGAAGTTCAACCCGGCCACCCGCAACGGCCAGCCGGTGCCCACCACCATCCAGGTACCGGTCAGCTTCAACCCGCCGGACCCGAAGCCGAACGAGTGCTTTGCCATCGAAGAACGCGCGCGCCGTGGCGGCTGAGCCGGTAACGGCCGGCGCGCATGCACGCATTCTCCAGTGACAACCTCTGGCTTGCGTTCAGCCTGACCTTGGCTGCCGGCCTGGCCACGGCTGTCGGCAGCCTGCTGGTCCTGTTCTCCAGGCGCCCGAATCCACGCCTGTTGGCGTTCGGGTTGGCCTTTGCCGGCGGAGCGATGGTCTACGTCTCGCTGTCGGAGATCCTGAACAAGTCGATCAGTTCGTTCGCCCAGGCCTATGGCGACCGCCTCGGCTATACCTACGGCACCTTGTGGTTCCTCGGCGGCGTCCTGCTGGTAGTGCTGATCGACCACCTGGTTCCGAACCCGCACGACAGCCTGGACAAGCAGGACCCGGCCTTCCACGACCACAGCCACACGCAGATCCGCCGGGTCGGCCTGCTCAGCGCGATCGCCATCACCGCGCACAATTTCCCGGAAGGACTGGCGACTTTCTTCGCCACTCTGGAAAGTCCCTCGGTCGGGTTACCACTGGCGTTCGCCATCGCCATCCACAACATCCCCGAAGGCATCGCCATCGCCGTGCCGGTGTATCTGGCCACTGGCCGCAAGTCCTACGCCTTCGGCGCCAGCCTGCTGTCGGGCCTGGCCGAACCGGTAGGCGCAGCCATTGGCTACTTCCTGCTGGCGGACGCCCTGTCCCCAGCCACCTTTGGCGCGGTGTTCGGACTGATCGCCGGCATCATGGTGTTTCTGGCGTTGGACGAACTATTGCCGGCCGCCAAGCGCTACGCCCATGGCCACGAGACCGTTTACGGGCTGGTGATCGGCATGGCAACGATTGCGGTGAGTCTGGTGCTGTTCAAGTGGTAGGAAGCTCGGGCTGATAGCCAACCTTGCCAAGCCTGAAATCGGATCCCTTGTGGGAGCGGCATGAGCCGCGAAGCCCGCATATCATCAGATAGCCGGGATGCAGGGCCCAAGCAAGGTCAGCTTCGCGGCTCACGCCGCTCCCACAAACCCTGCCTCTCCCCCCAATCCTGGCTTCAGCCCCTCAAAGCTTGTTCAGCGCATCCACCAGATCCGGCGGCAGCGGCGCATTCAATACATAAGGTGTCTTGCCGCCGTCCAGCGCGAACTCCAACGAGGCTGCGTGCAGGAACAGTCGCTTCAGCCCGATCTGCTCACGAAAACGCTTGTTGACTGCAGGATCGCCGTACTTGTCGTCACCTGCCACCGGGTGACCGATGTGCTGGGCGTGCACGCGGATCTGGTGGGTACGGCCGGTTTCGATCCGGACTTCGCAGTAGGATTGCCCGCCGCGACGCTCCAGCACCTTGAAATGACTCAACGAGGGCTTGCCGATCGCATTCACCTGAACGTGGCGTTCGCCGCCCTGGCGCAGGCCGACATGCAGCGGTGCGTCCACACTCATCACACCGTCCGGCATGCGCCCGGCCAGCAAGGTCAGGTAGCGTTTCTGGATGCCGCCGTGGTCCTCACGCAGCAAGGCCTGCAGCTCGACCAGAGCTGAGCGTTTCTTGGCCAGGATCAGCAGGCCGGAGGTGTCGCGGTCCAACCGGTGCACCAGCTCCAGGTTCATGTTCGGCCGTAGCGCGCGCATGGTCTCGATCGCACCGTGGCTGATACCGCTGCCACCGTGGCTGGCCACGCCGGTCGGCTTGTTGATCACCAACAGCTTGGCGTCCTCGAAGACGATGGCTTCTTCCATGCGCTGCAGGAAGCTGCTCGGCGGCGGCGTTTTGTCTCCAAGCTCGTTGAGATTGACCGGCGGGATACGCACCTCTTCGCCGCCGTCCAGCTTGCGGTCGGCCTTGGCACGGCCGCCGTTCACCCGGACCTGGCCACTGCGGACCAGTTTATAGACCAGGCTGCGTGGCGCGCCCTTCAGCTGACCCAACAAAAAGTTGTCCAGTCGCTGTCCTGCCCTGTCTTCGGGCACTTTGATCATGCGCACGCTGCTCTTGGCGGCAGGCGGTGCTTGGGGCTTGTCAGAATCAGTCATCGGCCTATTTATTCTGCTACACTCGGGGGGCGATATAAGGGTTTGATTTCGTTGGAAGTTGGTCAGGGCCAGAAGCCCCGCTCCCTACGAATCCGGCACAGTGCGCGGCCACCGCCCCCGGGGCGGCCATGTTAGCGGCTCGTCGGCGTTCCCGGCCATCGCCGGATGCCAAAAAAGCATCCGAGCTGGACGAAACCCATGTCCCGCGCGACGCCATCGGCCACGGCCGCGGGCGGCCGCCGGCCCTGAAACACCTAAAACAAGAAAGAAGCGCTCCCGCGGCCTGCCGTGGTGTCGTAGCGCTGGAAACCCAAGCCGCCCTGCCCGCGCCTGCGCGAATGGGCGGCGAACCGTGTCCAGAGGCGAAACCCCATGGCGTTCCGCGCGGTAGCAGCGCGCGAGGAACGCACAATGAAGCGAATGCTGATCAATGCCACGCAGGCTGAAGAACTGCGCGTGGCCATCGTCGACGGGCAAAACCTGTACGACATCGACATCGAACAGCCGTCGAAGGAACAGAAAAAGTCCAACATCTACAAGGGCCGCATCACCCGTCTTGAGCCGTCGCTCGAGGCTGCCTTTGTCGAGTACGGCGGTGACCGCCATGGCTTCCTGCCACTGAAGGAAATCTCCCGCGATTACTTCCAGGCGGGCGTGGACCACAACAAAGCCGGCATCAAGGAACTCCTGCGCGAAGGCCAGGAAATCGTCGTGCAGGTCGACAAGGAAGAGCGTGGCAACAAGGGCGCCGCCCTGACCACCTTCATCTCCCTGGCCGGCCGCTACATGGTGCTGATGCCGAACTCCCCCTCTGCCGGCGGCGTTTCCCGTCGCATCGAGGGTGAAGACCGCGCCGCCCTGAAGGAAGCGCTGGACAAGCTGAACATCCCCGACGACATGGGCGTGATCATCCGCACCGCCGGCGTTGGCCGCGATGCTGAAGAGCTGCAGTGGGATCTGGACTACCTGTTGCAGGTCTGGCGCTCGATCGCCGAGGCCGCACTGACCAAGCCGGCCCCGTTCCTGATCTACCAGGAATCGCGCCTGATCGTGCGCGCGCTGCGCGACTACCTGCGCTCGGACGTCGGCGAGATCCTGGTCGACACCGAAGAGCTGTACGAGACCGCACGCGACTTCATGCAGCAGGTGATGCCGCAGACCCTGCGCAAGCTCAAGCATTACAAGGACGACATCCCGCTGTTCAACCGCTTCCAGATCGAATCACAGATCGAGGCGATCTACGAGCGCAACGTGCGCCTGCCGTCCGGCGGCTCGATCGTGGTTGACCAGACCGAAGCGCTGACCGCGATCGACGTCAACTCGGCCCGTTCCACCAAGGGCAGCGACATCGAGGACACCGCCTTCCAGACCAACCTGGAAGCAGCCGAAGAAGTCGCCCGCCAGCTGCGCCTGCGCGACCTGGGCGGCCTGGTGGTCATCGATTTCATCGACATGTCCTCCAGCAAGCACCAGCGCGAAGTCGAAAACCGCCTGCAGAATGCGCTGAAGTACGACCGTGCCCGCGTCCAGCTGGGCCGCATCTCGCGCTTCGGCCTGATGGAAATGAGCCGCCAGCGCCTGCGCCCGAGCCTGGGCGAATCCAGCCAGATCGTCTGCCCGCGTTGTGACGGCCAGGGCCGCATGCGCAGCATCGAGTCGCTGTCGCTGTCCATCATCCGCGTTGCCGAAGAGCATGCGATGAAGGAAAACACCGGACAGGTGCTGGTCCAAGCCCCGGTCGAAATCGCCAATTACCTGCTCAACGAGAAGCGCAGCGCCCTGCGTGAAATCGAGCAGCGCCATGACGCGCCCATCGTCATCGTTGCCGACGAGCAGTTGCACACCCCGCACTACGAAGTCACGCGCCTGCGCGACAACGAGCTGGGTGAAGAGTCGAGCAAGCCCAGCTACCAGCGCGGCACCCCGCGCAAGCTGCCGGTGCATGCACTGACCAAGGCACAGCTGAACATCCCGGCGCCGGCCGTGACCCACGTCAAGCACAGCCAGCCTGCGCCCGTCCGTGAAGTCGTCGAAGCCGCCCCGGCTCCGGCACCGGTTGCTGCACCTGTCGCGCCCGCCGCTGGCGGCGTGATGGGCTGGCTCAAGCGCGTATTCGGCGGCGAGCCGGCACCGGCAGCACAGCCGGCCCAGCCACAGCGCCAGGACAACGGCCGCAACAACCGCAACGAGCGCGGCAACCAGCGCCGTGATGGTCGCAACGGCCAGCAGGCTCGCGGTGGCAACGGCAATGCAAATGCTGGCGGCAACGCCAACGGCAACCGCCGTGATGAGCAGCGCCGCGAAGATCGCCGCCAGAACGCTGACAAGCCGCAGCAGCAGGGCCAGCAGCAGGCGCAGAACAACGCCCAGCAGCCCAAGCAGCGCAATGAACAGCAGCGCGGTGATCAGGCCCAGCAGCAGCCCAAGCAGCAGCGCAACAACGAGCAGCAGCAGGCCAAACAGCCCAAGCAGCCGAAGCAGCCCAAGCCGCAGCAAGACACCGACAAGCAGGTCCAGCAGCAGAACGCGCAGGCCGAGAAGCCCGCACGCCAGCAGCAGCCACAGCAGGACGCCGCTCGCGCAGCTGCACCGGCCGTCGCGGCACCGGTGGTTGCCGCAGCAGCGATTGTGGCAAACGAAGCCGTTGCCAACACCGATGCCGCGGTGAAGGAAAACACCATTGCTGCCGAGATCGCCAAGCCAGCGGTCGTCTCCGAGGAGCAGCCAGCAGTGGCTGTGGTCGTCGACGAGAACGGCAACCCGGTTGCAGCAGCCGAAGACGGTGCCGGCGAAGCCGGTGGTCGTCGTCGTCGCGGTCGCCGCGGCGGCCGTCGTCGCCGTCGTGGCAACGGTGAAGGTGCCGTCGGCGGTGAAAACCTGGGCGGTGACGAGGATGGTCTGGACGCTTTTGATGACGCCGATGGCGAAGTCAATGAGGCCTCGGCCAAGCCCGCCAGCAGCCAGCCCGAGTTCGAGTTCGATGACGAGCCCGCAACTCCGGCCGCTCCTGCTTCCGCTCCAGTAGCAGCCAAGCCGGCTGTTGCTGCACCGGTGCAAGCTGCTACAGCCGTTGCTGCGGTTGCTGCTGCAGCACCTGCCGCTGCTGTCGAAGTGTTTGCTGTCGAAGCAGCCGTTGTCGAAGTGGTCGCACCAGCGTCGGTCGCTCCCGTCGAGGTGGCAGTTGCCGCCGAACCGGCAGTGATCAAGCCGAACAGGCAATTGCTGCCCCTGCAGAAGCCGCCGCCGAAGCCGTCATCGCAACCCCGGCTGCCGTCGTGGTCGAAGCACCTGTCGCCGCTCCGGTGGTTGTCAGTGCACCGGTAGTGACCCCGGCATCGATCGAGCAGGCCGCGCCTGTTGCACCGGTCAACACAGTGCCGCCCCCCGTCAGCACCCTGCAGCCGGAACCGGCCGTAGTTGCAGCGCCGGAGCCCGCAGCACCGGAGAACGGGCAGCTGTTCGCCCAGACCGCGGTTGTTGAGGAAAGCGCTGAAACGCCGGTCGTCGAGACCGTAGCGCCAGCACCCCTCGTCGTCGCGGCCCCGGCCGTGCATGCCGACAGCACCGTGACCGAAGCCGAGGCCGAGAAGCAGGAAGACGAACAGCCGCGTAACGGCTGATCCGTCAAGTTTGTGCAAAAACGGAAAGCGGCCTTCGGGCCGCTTTCTGCGTTTCTGGACCACGTAACCGCAGCGGCTGCGCTTCAAGCCTCTTGTGGGAGCGGCGTCAGCCGCGAAACACGCACATCATCAGAGGGCACAGCCGCCGGGGCTTGAGCAACGCCAGCTTCGGGGCTCACGCCGCTCCCGCAGGCGAAGGCTGGGCTGGCGTGCCCCGCAACGCCAAAAAACAAAAAGAGCGCAACGTTGCCGCTGCGCTCTTCTGATTCAACTGCACTCGAAGGCTCATTCTGCAGAAAAAGCCTGGCAGAAGCTGTACTGGCCTCAGATCGCCTTGCTGGGATCGCCCACGCCGTACTGCGCGGCAAGCCTGGCCAGGGCGATGTTGTCCTGCACCCCCAGCTTCTGGAACAGGCGTGCCTTATGGGTGTTCACGGTCTTGGCACTGAGACTCAGGCGACGTGCGATTTCTTCCTGGCGGTGCCCCTGGATCAGCAACAAGGCTACTTCAAGTTCGCGCGGCGAGAGCAGATCAAACGGCGACTCACCGCCTTCCAGATTGGACAGCGCCAGATTCTGCGCAATGCTGGTCGCCAAATAACGCTTGCCGATGGCAACGTCATGCACGGCACGGATCAACTCTTTCGAGTCCCCACCCTTGCCCACGTAGCCGGAAGCACCAGCCTCCAGCAAGCGCTTGGGCATTGGCCCATCTTCCAGCACGGAAACAATGATTACCTTGGTGCCGTGGTCGCCCTTGACGATGCGCTCGGTGATCTCCAGTCCACTGAGGCCCGGCAGATGCAGATCACACAGTACGACGTCGGGCTTGAGGCGGCGGATCTGCGGCAGCGCGACATCGCCGCTGTCCGCTTCACCGACGACTTCTATCCCGGTTTGCCCCGAAAGAATCATCCGAATGCCCGTGCGCACAAGTGCGTGGTCACCGACGACTTCTATCCCGGTTTGCCCCGAAAGAATCATCCGAATGCCCGTGCGCACAAGTGCGTGGTCATCGATAAGAAAAACGCTGATGGTCATGAAGGATTCCTCGCGGCGAGGTGACAGTTGAAGCCTTGGGCGCGGCAAAATCCGAGCATGCGAGGCGACGGCCCTCCCCCGTCCCTCATGGCAAGGCCATGTGTATTATCAAGCAGAAGTGGCCCAACTGGGCTCTATCGGACACCCGCTCGCAGGAAATGTATCTGTTGTTTTGAGCATCAGGATGATGCGGTTTATGTGCCTGCGGCTGGCGAGCTCACTATGCCGTCGCAGCCAATACTGTATCCATCAGGTCAATTCGTCCAATGACTTAGGACTTCTCTTACCTTTTGGACACTACCAATTGCAGTGCACCTCAGGGCGCGGGCAAGGACCAGCGCCGACGGAACATCACCATATACACGCCTGTTACCCAGATCGTTGCGGCACACCAGCCACCAAGGATGTCCGAGGGGTAATGCACCCCCAGATAGACCCGTGACAGGCCAACCGAAACGACAAAACCGCTGACCAGCGCTACCACCGGCCACCGCCAGCGCGTGCGCCAGGTCAGAAACACCAGGGTCAGTGCCAGCGTCATCGAGCCCATCGCGTGCCCGCTGGGGAAACTGAACGTGCTTTCCGGCGCGATCGATTCCCACAGGCTCGGGCGCTCGCGCTGGAAGATCTGCTTGCTGCCCAGGTTCAACAGCGCCGAGCCGATGAATGCCATTGCCGCGAATGCAGCCTTGCGCCAGCGCCGCCGCACCAGCAACACCGCCACGATCACGATGTCCAAGGGGATGACGCCCCACTGATAGCCAAGCTTGGACATCAGCACAAAGAAGCCATTCAGGCCGGGCGTGGCCATCGCATGCATGCGCAGCAGCAGGACCGCGTCGAAATGGAAGACTTCAGCCTCATGGATCTCGTCGGCCAGGGCCACGAAGCCGGCCAGCGGCAGCAGCACACCGATGAACAACACCACCAGCCGCCACGTATTGTGGGCGAGCCAGCGACGCAGACCGGCAGCTTCGCTCCGGGAATCAACCGGAGCTTCGGGCATACCGGGTCTCGACATAGTCATCAATCAAGGCGACGAACTCGTGGGCGATGTTCTCACCGCGCAGGGTGATCTTCTTCTCGCCGTCGACGAATACCGGCGCCGCGGGGGTTTCGCCGGTGCCCGGCAGCGAAATACCGATATTGGCGTGGCGCGACTCGCCCGGACCGTTGACGATGCAACCCATCACCGCAAGCGTCATGTTTTCCGCGCCGGGATGACTGACGCGCCACACCGGCATCTTTTCGCGCACGTGGTTCTGCACCACCTTGGCCAGCTCCTGGAAGAACTCGGAGGTGGTACGGCCGCAGCCCGGGCAGGCGGTGACCATCGGCGTGAAAGCGCGCTGACCGGTGGTTTGCAGCAACTCCTGGGCAACGATGACTTCCTGCGTGCGCGACTGGCCCGGTTCGGGCGTCAACGAGATACGAATGGTGTCGCCGATACCTTCCTGCATCAACACCGCCAGCGCCGCCGACGAAGCGACGATGCCCTTGCTGCCGATGCCAGCCTCTGTCAGGCCGAGGTGCAGGGCAAAGTCCGAACGCTGCGCCAGATCGCGGTACACCGCGATGAGTTCCTGCACGCCGCTGACCTTGGCCGACAACACGATGCGATCGCGCGGCAGGCCGAGTTCAACTGCGGTCTCGGCCGAATCCAGCGCCGAGCGGATCAAGGCCTCACGCAGCACGCGACCGGCATCCCACGGCTGCGCACGCTGGCTGTTCTCGTCCATCAGCTTGGCGGCGAGTGCCTGGTCCAACGAGCCCCAGTTGGCGCCGATGCGCACCGGCTTGTTGTACTTGATCGCGAATTCGATCAGCTGCGCGAACTGGGTGTCTTTCTTCTTGCCGAAGCCGACGTTGCCCGGATTGATGCGGTACTTGGCCAGTGCCTCGGCGCAGGCCGGTTCAGCGGTCAGCAACTGGTGACCGTTGTAATGGAAGTCGCCGATCAGCGGTACGTCGATGCCCATCATCGCCAGCTTCTCGACGATGCGCGGAATGGCCGCTGCCGATTCGGGATTGTTGACGGTCAGTCGCACCATCTCCGAGCCCGCACGCCAGAGCTCGGCCACCTGCTTGACGCTGGCAGCCACGTCGGCGGTATCGGTATTGGTCATCGACTGCACGACCACGGGATTACCTCCGCCCACCTTGACGCCGCCGATGGCGACGGACTGGGTGATGCGGCGGGGCCACGCGGTAGCGTCGGTGGGCGGTGTTGGGCGGGTCACGGCGTCATGCATGGCCCATTTTAGCGCGACAGCCACCCGTACGGCATGAACCTTGGATTGCGTGGCAGCCACCGCGACAGCATACGATTACCCCCATGGAAACCCGAGACACCTCTTTTCTTCGCACCCTGTGCAGCCTGCGCTGGCTGGCCACCGCCGGCCAGGCCGCCACCATCCTTGTCGCCACCTGGCTGTTGGGCCTTGAACTGCCGCAGGAGCCGCTATGGGCCGGCGTCGCCGTGCTGGCCTTGTTCAACCTGTACGTGCAGCTGCGTGTGCATGACAGCGACCCGGCACCGGTTACTGCCTTCGGCCATATCCTGGTCGACGTCACGGTGCTGACCTGGATGGTGGGTTGGAGCGGGGGCATCGCCAACCCGTTCGGCTCGCTGTTCCTGATCCTGATCGCGCTGGCTGCGCTTGCCCTGCCACTACGCTGGACCCATGCGGTAGCTGCCGCATGCGTGGCCGGCTATGCACTGAGCGCGGTGTTCGGGCTACCGCTGAAGGGCGGCTACTTCGACACGATGAGCCTGCACCTGTGGGGCGCAGCGGCCAACTTCCTGCTTTCAAGCGTGGTGGTCCTGGTATTCTCGACCCGCCTGGCGGCTGCACTGCGCGAGCGTGAAAACCAGTTGGCGATGCTGCGCGAACGCTTCGTCCGCAACGAGGGCATTGTCGCCCTGGCCACGCATGCCGCCTCCGTCGCCCATGAGCTCAACACGCCATTGGCGACCATGACCCTGCTTACCGACGACATCGTCGAGCAGGGCGCCGCCACCCCGGAAATACGCGACGACCTGGAAACCCTGCGCGAGCTGCTGGTGCAGTGCCGGGAGAAGGTGCTGGCGCTAGCTGCACCCGCCGAAGGTGCAGGCAGCCGCGCACCGGTATCCATCGCCAGCGTGCTCGAGCAATGGCGGCTGGTGCGCCCGACCATCCAACTGCGACGCAACCCCGACGCGCCGCTGCAACTGAAGCTGGATCCAGGCATCGGCCACCTGCTGCAGGTACTGCTCAACAACGCCGCCGACGCCGGCGAACACGCCGGCCGCGCGCAGATCGACCTGGATATACGCATCCACGAGGGCCAGCTTTACGGCGAGGTGCGCGATTACGGCCCCGGCTTCAATGCCAATGATGCCGCCCTGCCCGGCACCTTGTTCAATAGCGGAAAAAGCAACGGCATGGGTGTCGGCCTGGCACTGTCGCATGCCACCATTGAGCGTCTGCACGGCGAACTGTGGATGCGTCCGGCCGAAGGCCGGGGAGCACGCGTCGGCTTTCGCCTGCCGTTGAACAACATCGAGGTAAGTCCATGAATGCTGCAGCCACCCACGGCCTGCTGGTCGATGACGACCCGCTCTATCTGCGCACCTTGCAGCGCACCCTGGCCCGCCGCGGCATCGAAGCCATCACCGCCACCGACATCTCCAGCGCCATGCAGCTGGCCACGCAGACGCCGCCAGCATTCGCATTGATCGACCTGAAGCTGGGCAGCGAATCCGGCTTGAACCTGATCCAGCCGCTGCGCGAGTTGCGCCAGGACATGCGTATCCTGCTGGTCACCGGCTATGCCTCCATCGCCACCGCGGTGGAAGCGATCAAGCTCGGCGCGGATGACTACCTGCCGAAGCCGGCAACGGTGCAGATGATCCTGCGCGCGCTTGGCGAGGAGGACGAGGGCGGCGAGGAGCCGGAGGATGTTGAGCCGCCGGACGCGATGACACCGATCAGCCGCCTGCAGTGGGAGCATATCCAGCAGGCGCTGCATGAGACCGGCGGCAATGTGTCCGCAGCCGCGCGCTTGCTCGGCATGCATCGGCGCTCACTGCAGCGCAAGCTGACCAAGCGCCCAAGCCCGGAACGGGACCCGAACAGGTAACCCCGCTTTCGGTAGTGCCGAGCCATGCTCGGCAAGGGCCTTCACCGTAATGCGAAGGCCTTACCCCTCCCCAACCCTCCCCTTGCCTTCGGCAAAGGGAGGGAGCAAAAAAAAAGCCGCGCATCTCTGCGCGGCTTTTTCTTCAAACAACAACCCACTGTCAGCGCAATCGCGCCAACAGCTCCCGGGTCATCGGGTCGGCAATCTCCACCGCTTCGCCTTGAACGGCAGGCAACAACTGGCTGGCCAGCTGTTTGCCCAGCTCGACACCAAACTGATCGAAGGCATTGATGTCCCAGATCAGCGACTGCACGTATACCGCGTGTTCGTACATGGCAATCAAGGCGCCCAACGACTGCGGGGTCAACGCATCCAGCAGGATCATCGTGCTAGGGCGACCACCCGGGTACTGACGGTGCGGGTCTTCGCTGTCCTGGCCGTTGGCCAGGGCTTCGGTCTGCGCCAGCAGGTTGGCCAGCAAGGCCTGATGGTTGATCTCGTAGGGATCGTCATTGTGCACGCAGCCGATGAAATCGGCCGGCACGATGCTGGTGCCTTGGTGCAGCGCCTGGAAGAAGCTGTGCTGCACGTCCGTGCCTGCACCGCCCCACCACACCGAGACGGTGTCGCCATCGACTGGGCTGCCGTCGCGCTTGACCCGCTTGCCCAGGCTTTCCATCACCAACTGCTGCAGATAGGCCGGCAACAGCGCCATGCGCTGGTCATAGGTCATCACCGCGTGAGTGGCGTAGCCCAGCACGTTGCGGTTCCAGATATCCGTCAGTGCATGCAGCACCGGCAGATTGCTCGCCAATGGTGCAGTGGCCGCGTGCGCATCCATCTGCGCCGCGCCTTCCAGCAACTGCCCGAAGCGCTCGAAACCGATTGCCAAGGCAATGGGGAAGCCCACGGCCGACCACAGCGAGTAACGACCGCCCACCCAGTCCCACATCGGCAGCACGCGCTCGGCGGCGATGTCGAAGGCCTTGGCGGCGCGCTCGGGGTTGGCACTGACGGCGTACAGACGCTCGCTGCCACCCAGCCAGTCGCAGAGGATGCGGCCGTTGAGCAGGGTTTCCTGGGTGCCGAAGGTCTTGGAAATCAGGATGCCGGCGGTGGTCGCCGGGTCCAGCGTCGCCAAGGTGCGCTGCATTGCCGCGCCGTCGACGTTGGAGACGAAATGCACGCGAAAACGTGCGCCGGATACCGGACGCAGCGCATCGGCAACCAGACGCGGGCCCAGATCCGAACCGCCGATACCGACACTGACGATATCGGTGACGTTGCTGGCTTCCAGCGCCTTGATCAAGCCACCCATCTGCGCCTGCACCGCCACCGCTTCTGCACGTGAGGCCACGGCAACCGGCGCATCGCTGGCGTCGCCGCGCAGCGCGCTGTGCAGCACCGCACGATCTTCGGTGTGGTTGATCTTCTGGCCAGCGAACAGGCGCTGGAAACCGCCGGCGACATCACGCGCGGCGGCCAGTTCCAGCAGGGCATCCAAGGCCGCGCGGTCGTATTTCTGCCGCGCGAAATTCACATACAACGGACCGACTTTCAGCGCCAGGCGCTGCACCCGGTCAGGCTCTGCAGCCATCAGCGAGGGAATGCCGGTGCCCTGCAGACGCTGGGCGTGGGCGTGCAATACGTCGAATCCGTTGTTGGTGATCATGCGGCCTGTGTGGGGATGCTGTCGTTGGTGTGGGAAATGCGGTTGTCGCCGTCAACGTAGACCAGCTTGGGCTTGAACGTGCTGGCTTCTTCTTCGCTCATGCCGGCGAACGCGGCGATGATGATGATGTCGCCCACCTGCACATGGCGCGCTGCGCCGCCGTTGAGCGAGATCACGCCGCTGCCGGCTTCCGCGCGCAGGGCGTAGGTGGTGAAACGGGCACCGTTGGTCACGTCCCAGATGTGCACCTGTTCGAACTCGCGGATGCCGGTGGCCTGCAGCAGGTTGTCGTCGATCGCGATGGAGCCTTCGTAGTTCAGCTCCGAATGGGTGACGGTGGCGCGGTGAATCTTGGTCTTGAGCAGGGTGAGTTGCATGACAATGCCGAAACTGCGTGAGAAAGGGCGCAGTCTAGCACCGCTGTGCCGCCCTGCCCGCACTGCAACATGACCTTCTCCGCAACCCTCCCGCACAGACAGCAATGGCGCCACAAGGGCGCCATTGGCTGTCATCCGGAAGCTTGGCAACGGACAAGCAAAGTCCGCCTACTGCCCTATTCAGAACGCACGACTTCAGAACTCAATGTTGTCGATCAGGCGGGTGGTACCAAGCTTGGCCGCCACCAACGCCACACGAGGGCCTTCGTGACTGTTGCCCGGCTCGCTCAGATCGGGCATGCGCACCACCGCGTAATCCACCTGGTAGCCGGCAGCCTGCAGCTGTGCTGTTGCCTCCCGCTCCACCGCAACCCGTTCGGCCCCACCCAGATAGGCATCGCGCGCAGCCAGCAGCACCTTGCGGATTACCGTGGCCTGCGGCCGGACATCAGCAGTCAGGTATTGGTTGCGTGAGCTCATCGCCAGACCATCGGTCTCGCGCACGATCTCGCCGCCGAGGATCTGGATCGGGAACGCCAGGTCGGCAACCATCTGCTGGATCACCGCCAGCTGCTGGTAATCCTTGCGCCCGAACGCAGCCACATCCGGCTGCACCTGGTTGAACAGGCGGCTCACCACCGTGCAGACACCATCGAAGTGTCCCGGGCGGTGCGCGCCTTCCAGCAACGAACTGACACCGGGAACGTGCACATTGGCGGCCAACTCCACGCCAAACGGGTACATCGACTCCACCGTCGGCAGCCACAGTACGTCACAGCCGGCCTTCTCCAGACCACTGGTATCGGCTTCGGGTGTACGCGGGTAGCGGGTGAAGTCCTCGTTCGGACCGAACTGGGTCGGGTTGACGAAGACGCTGGAGACCACCTTGTCAGCGTGCTCACGCGCCAGCTTCACCAACGAGTAGTGGCCGGCGTGCAGGTTGCCCATGGTCGGCACCAGCGCCACGCGCAGGCCCTCGCGCTTCCAGCCGCTGACAATGGCGCGCAGCCGGGAAAGTTCGGTAACGGTTTCGATCATGATGCGTAAGCGTGTTCTGCGTCGGGGAAGATACCGGCGCGCACGGCGTCGGCATAGGCACGGACGGCACCGGCCACCGAGCCGCCTTCGGCAAGGAAATCCTTGACGAACTTGGGACGTCGGTGACCACTGTCCAGACCGAGGAAGTCATGCAGCACCAGCACCTGTCCGTCGCAATCCGGACCGGCACCAATACCGATGGTGGGAATCGTGATTTCGGCGGTGACGCGGCCGGCAATCGGGGTCGGCACGCACTCCAACACCAGCAGGCTGGCACCAGCCTCGGCCACGGCCTTGGCATCGTCGAGCAGCTGCTTGGCAGCATCGCCACGGCCCTGCACGCGGTAACCGCCCAGGCGCAGCACCGACTGCGGGGTCAGGCCCAGGTGCGAGCAGACCGGGATTTCGCGCTCGACCAGGTGACGGATGATGTCCAGCTTGAAGCCGGCACCTTCGATCTTGACCATCTCCGCGCCGGCCTGCAGCAGCTTGAGCGAGGCATCCAGCGCGCGCTCGGCGGTGGCATCGGCACCGAACGGCAGATCAGAGATCAACAGCGCGCGCTCCAGTACGCCAGCGACCGCGCGGGTGTGATAGACCACGTCGGCAACGCTGACCGGCAGCGTCGAGTCATGCCCCTGCACCACCATGCCCAGCGAATCGCCGACCAGGATCAGGTCCACGCCATTGGCGTCGAAGGCACGGGCAAAGCCGGCGTCGTAAGCGGTCAACATGACCAGCTTCTGGCCATTGCGCTTGGCCTCGGCCAATGCGGGGACGGTCCAGGGCTTGCTATCTGCGTGTGTGCTCATGTGGTCATAACGGTGGCTTATGAGCCGACCATTATCCCCCTATCGGGTCGATACCGCAGGTATTGATGCCTACCAATACGTCCCGCACTGTTCCATGGCCCGGAATCAGGGCGTCTGGCGCCACGTCGGCCAAGGGCAGCAAGGCGAAGCCGCGCTGGTGCAGGAAGGGATGCGGCACCTGCAGCTGCGGCAGGTCGATCACCTGCTCGCCGTACAGGAGCAGGTCCAGATCCAGCAGTCGCGGCCCCCAATGCTGGCCCGGCTCACGCACCCGCCCGAACTGCTGCTCGATCGCCAGCAGCTGCTCCAGCAGCGCCGGCGCCGGCAGTTCGGTCTGCAACGCAACGGCGGCATTGATGAAGTCCGGCTGCGCCTCATTGCCCCAGGCCGGCGTGCGATACAGGCGCGAACTGGCCAGCAACTGCACACCCGGCAGCTGCGCCAGCACATCGATTGCCGAACGCAAGGCTGCAGGCGCGTCCCCAAGGTTCGCGCCCAGCCCGATACAGGCTACAACCATGGCTGATTACTCGCCTGCGGTCGCGCTACCACCGCCGCTACGGCGACGACGGCGACGTCGACGCGGTGCCGCGCCAGCTTCCGCCTCGCCATCGGCATGCACCGAATCCAACCCGGCGCCCACTTCGTGCCCGGCCTCAGCCTGGGCTTCGCGCCAGAATGCGATGTCCTCCTGGTGCTCGCTGGAAGCGGCCTGACGCAGGGCCAGGAAATCGAACGCCGCGCGGAAACGCGGATGGCTCAGGGTTCGCAGCACACGCTTGCGCTGGCGGGTACTGAAACGCGACTGCAGCAGCCAGATTTCCTGCATCGGCAGCGAGAATCGGCGCGGCAGGGCAATCGTGCTCAGCTGATGCAAAGTCACCCGGTCGGCGGCACGGCGTTGCGCCTCTTCCGGCGCCAGACCCTGCTTCTGCAGGCCGATCAGCGCGCGGCAGAAGGCCGGCCACAGCAGCAGCGCGAACAGGAAGGCCGGCGACACCGGCTCCTCGTTGGCGACACGTTCGTCGGTATTGCGCAGGCCTTCGATCAGGATGCGGCGCAAGGCGCCAGTGCGGTTGCTCTTCAGCGCGGCAGCGCTCTCGGGGAACAGCACCGCCAGCAGGCCGTAACGCTCCAGCCCTTCAAAGCTGGCCACGCCATGCCCGGACAGGAACAGCTTCAGCACTTCCTCGAACAGACGGGCCGGCGCAGCCTCGCTCAGCAAGGAAGCAAGGCGCGGAATCGGCTCGGCGGTAGCTGCTTCGATATCGAAGTTGAGCTTGGCCGCCAGACGCACCGCGCGCAGCATACGCACCGGATCTTCGCGGTAGCGCTGTTCCGGATCGCCGATCAACTTCATCCGGCGCTCCAGTACATCTTCAAAGCCGCCGGTGTAGTCGCGCACCGAGAAATCCTCGATGGCGTAATACAGCGCGTTGCAGGTGAAGTCGCGACGGACCGCATCGTCCTCGATGGTGCCGTAGACGTTGTCGCGCACCAGCATGCCGTTCTCGACCTCGCGGTCGCCGCTGCCGTCATCGCTGTTGGCGCGGAACGTGGCTACTTCGATGATCTCGCGGCCGAACACCACATGCGCAAGGCGGAAGCGGCGGCCAATCAGGCGGCAATTGCGGAACAGCTGCTTGACCTGCTCCGGGGTGGCGTCGGTGGCCACGTCGAAATCCTTGGGGCGTCCACCTACCAGCAGGTCGCGCACCGCGCCACCAACAAGATAGGCGCCGAAGCCGGATTCGCGCAGACGGTAGAGCACCCGCAGCGCATTGGGACTGATATCCCGGCGCGAGATGGTGTGCTGGTCGCGCGGGATCACGCGGACGGTGAACGGCGTTGTAACTATGGAATTGATGTTGGCGCTTCCAGTTGGGTTTACGGGATTGCCGAGCGGCAACCAGATGCATATACTAGCGCGCTCGCCAGACGCGACCAAACGCTCCCTTCGTCTAGTGGTTAGGACGTGGCCCTCTCAAGGCTAAAACAGGGGTTCGAGTCCCCTAGGGAGCGCCAACTCCGTCTGCGAATGCAAAAGCCCCGCCCTGCGGGGTTTTTTGCTTTTTACACCTGCCAGCGCCCCAAGGCCCTGGCTCCGGCATGTTTCTTTGCGCCTGCAGCCCTGGCCAATGAGAATGCCCCCGCCCAGCCCCTGCATCCTGATCTAGAATTGCAGGGTTCAAAGCCGGACCCCACCATGCCTTTTGTCGTTACCGAAAACTGCATCAAGTGCAAACACACCGATTGCGTTGAAGTCTGCCCCGTGGATTGCTTCCACGAAGGCCCCAACTTCCTCGTGATCGACCCTGATGAATGCATTGACTGCACGCTGTGCGAGCCCGAATGCCCGGTCAATGCGATCTTCCCGGAAGATGACGTGCCCGCCGGCCAGGAAGGTTTTGTCGCGCTCAATGCCGAGCTGGCCAAGGCCTGGCCGGTGTTGACCATACGTAAAGACCCGCCGGCCGATGCCGCCGAGTGGGACGGCAAACCAGATAAGCTGAAGCTGCTGGAACGCTGAGCCGCCGCATAGCCAGCCCAACAGCCAGCCAATGAAAAGGGCGCCCGCTTACGCAGGCGCCCTTTTTTATTGCCCCGCCAGCGCGATCAACCGACCAGCTTGGCCTTCAGCGCGGCGATCAGCTTGGTTGCAGCGGCGTCAGTGGCCGGCATGCCGCGCGGATCGACCGCCGACACATAGGCGCCAGCGTCGGTTGCGACCACGCGCACCAGGAAGTTGCTGCCTTCGTAGGCGACATCGTAGGAGCCCAGCAGCTGCGCACGGCTGGCGATGGTCAGGCCTTCGACGCCGGCAAGCGCGTCGCCGACCTTGCCGAACACGTCGTCACGGCTGCCGCTGACGGTAAAACCGCTCTGCGACGAGGCAACAGTGGCGGCCGGGGTTGCCGCAGGCTTGGCTGCCGAGGCCAGTGCCGGGATCGGAGCCGAGCCGGCGGTGTTGGGCAGGTTCAGATCCGGCGGCACTTCCAGCGGGCGCGCTTCCGGGGCCAACGCGTAGTCGCCGCGCGCACCGCGCTTGAAGAAGCAGCCAGAGGTCGCCACAGCGG
>NZ_JBRREG010000056.1:0-30818 GCF_056760155.1 Stenotrophomonas sp. STEN022 | reverse complement strand
TCCTTGGGGTTTTTTTTTTTTGTTGGTCTGTCCTCGCTCCCCCCCTCGGTTCTTTTCATCTCACACTTAATACCCCCCCCCCCCCCCCCGCCCCCCACTACAGATTGGCATTTCTGGTGAAGCTTCTGCCGAGCATGGCTCGGCACTACCTTGCGTTTCAGCGCTGCTTGCGGCTGTTCCAGCTGGCCAGGAATACCGCGGTGGCCGAGGCTACGTTGAGGCTTTCCACCGCGCCACTGCCCGGGATAGACAAGCGCAGATCGCAGCTCTGGGCAAAATCGCGGTCCATGCCTTCGCCTTCAGCGCCCATCACATACACCATGCGATCCGGCAATTCGGTGGTGAAAACATTGTCGCCATCAGCAACCAGAGTCGCAGCCAGGCCAAAGCCGGCATCACGCAGCTGCGCGACGGCCTGCGGCAACGCCGGCAGGCGCACCAGCGGCACCGACTCGGCGCCACCTTCCGCCACACGCGCGGCGGCGCCCGACAGGGCCAGCGTCGAGTCCGCCGGCAACAGGATTGCCTTGACGCCAAAATGCGCCGCCGAGCGCAGGATCGCGCCGAAGTTGTGCGGGTTGCCTACGCCATCCAGCCACAAAGCCAACGCAGCACCAGCCTGCAACGAGGCCAGCCAGGTCGCCAAGGGCAGCGGCTCCTGCTTCTGCACATCGGCAACCAGACCTTCGTGGTGGGTGGTGGCGGCCAGCTTGTTGAGGTCGCCGTCGCCGACCACGCGGTAACCCACCCGGTTGGCCACGCACCACTTCAGCACCGGCTGCAGGCGCGGGATCATGTCCTCGGCAAGGTACAGCTTGCGCAGCGCCTGCGGGCGCTTGGCAAACATCGCCTGCACGGCATTGAAGCCGTACAGGCGCATTTCATCGCCGCCGCGTACCGGTACACCGTCGCCTTCACGTGCGGCCGAGGGTGCAGCCGGAGTTGCGCGGGGTGGCCGCGAGGAAGGGCGACGGTTGTTCCAGGGGTTACTCACAGCGGTTCCTTTGGATTACTTGTTGCTACGCCAGAAATCGGCATTCTTGATGCCCAGTGCATCGGGGTCGAAGACCGGGTCCAGGCCCAGCTTCTTCTGCCGCTCATAGTCGGTCAGTGCAAGCATGGCAGGCTTTTGCAGGATCAGGATGGCGACCACGTTCAGCCAGGCCATCAAGCCCACGCCGATATCGCCCAGGGCCCAGGCCATTTTCGCATTGTGGTAGGCACCAAACACCACCATGCCCATGATGCCCAGGCGCAGCACCAGCATCGCCGCCGGATGGGTGCGGTTGCTGCCGGCCAGGTAGGTCAGGTTGGTTTCGGCCATGTAGTAATAGGCCATGATCGTGGTGAAGGCGAAGAAGAACAGCGCCAGTGCCACGAAGCCCGCGCCCCAACCCGGCAGCACCGATTCCACCGCCGCCTGGGTGAACAGGGCACCTTCGGAGGGCTGAACGCCCGGCACGCCGGTGACAATGGCCTCCAGCTTGGTCACGCCACCTTCGGTGACCGAACGGAACACGTTGTACATGCCGGTGGACAACAGCAGGAAGGCGGTCGAGGTGCAGACCAGCATGGTGTCGAAGTAGATGGCGAAGGCCTGCACATAACCCTGCTTGGCAGGGTGCGAGACCTCGGCGGCGGCGGCGGCATGCGGGCCGGTACCCTGGCCGGCTTCGTTGGCGTAGATGCCACGCTTGACGCCCCAGGCAATGGCCTGGCCGATGATGCCGCCGAAGGCCGCATGCGCACCAAAGGCACTGGAGAAGATGTCCGAGAACATCGCCGGCACCTTGCTGGCGTTGAGCATCATCACCACGATCGCCATCAGGATGAAGCCCAGCGCCATGAACGGCACGATCACTTCGGCGAAGCTGGCAATGCGCTTGACGCCACCAAAGATGATGATGCCAAGCAGCACCGCTACGCTCAGGCCGATCCACAGCTTCATGCTGGCGGCACCACCAACCGATGCGCAGGCATTGGCGCCGGTGCACAGCACGTTGACCGCGCTGTCGGCGATGGCATTGGCCTGCACGCCTGGCAGCAGGAAGCCTGCGGCGATCACGGTGGCCACGGCGAACACGGCCGCATACCACTTCAGGCCCATCGCTTTTTCAATGTAATAGGCCGGGCCACCGCGGTAGCGGCCTTCGGCATCCTTGGTCTTGTAGATCTGCGCCAGGGTCGATTCAACGTAGGAGGTGGAGGCGCCGAGGAAGCCCATCACCCACATCCAGAAGATCGCACCCGGGCCGCCGTAGGCAATGGCCGTGGCCACACCAGCGATGTTGCCGATACCCATGCGGCCGGCCATCGACATGGCCAGGGCCTGGAACGAGGACACGCCAGCTTCGGACTTTTCACCGCGTACCGTCAGCCGGCACATTTCAGCGAAACCGCGGATCTGCATGAAGCGGGTGCGCAGGCTGAACCACAGGCCTGCACCCAGACACATGAAGATGAGCGCATTGCTCCAGATGATGCCGTTTACGTATTCGACGATGGATTCCACGTAATTCCCCGGAAAGCTGAAAGGTAGCCAAAGCCCGGAATTCCGGGGCTGGCCGATTTTTCCACGATTAAGCCCGGTTGTGCAGGGCCACTACGTGGATTGCATCCAAGTCCTGATAAGGGCGAAGCAGCGCATGTCATGCAGCTGACCGTCCTTGAACACCGATTGGCGCTCGGTGCCCTCCTCTGCGAATCCATTCTTCAACAGCACCCGCGCCGAGGCCGGATTGCCAGCCATCACCTGCGCGGACAGCCGTGCCAGTGCCAGGGTATCCATCACCCACGGCACGTAGGCGCCGACCACCCTGGTCATGATGCCCTGCCCCCAGTAACGCTGGCCCAGCCAATACCCCAGCGACGCCGAATGACGCCGCTCGTCCTTGCCCTGGGTAACCCCGATACCACCACAGGCCCGGCCGTCAATTTCCAGTGCGAACACCTGCCCCTGCAGGTCCAGCACCTGTCCCGCCAGAAAGGCCTCGCCATCGGCGCGGGTATACGGATAGGGAAAGCGCGTGCTCAGCCCCCGCGATACCGCTGCATCGTTGGCATGCTCGAGCAGCGCGTCCAGGTCCCCTGCCTGCCAGGGGCGTAACCGGACGCGGCCGCCGAGCAGCGGCTCACGCATGGCCACCGACCGCCGGGGTTTCACGCTCCAGCTTCTCCAGCGCGTTGGCCACGGTTTCCGGCGACTTGGTATATGGCGCCAGCAAGGCATAGAACGCCGGCACCACGAACAGCGACAGGAAGGTGGACACGCTGACACCGAAGATCACCACGATGCCGATGGTGGCGCGGCTGGCCGAGCCCGGGCCACCGGCAACCACCAGCGGAATCGCACCAACCACGGTCGCGATCGAGGTCATCAGGATCGGCCGCAGTCGCACCATCGACGACTCGACGATGGCCTGGTGCACGTTGCGACCCTCGTCGCGCAGTTGGTTGGCAAACTCGACGATCAGGATGCCGTTCTTCGCCGCCAGACCCACCAGCATGACGATGCCGATCTGGCTGAACAGGTTGAGCGTGCCCCCGCTGAGGTACAGGCCGACGAAGGCACCGAGCACGCCCAGCGGCACGGTCAGCATGATCACCAGCGGATGGATGAAGCTCTCGAACTGTGCGGCCAGCACCAGGTAAACCACCAGCAAGGCCATGGCGAAGGTCAGCAGCACCGCGCTGCCTGCGCTCTGGTACTCGCGTGATTCACCCTTCCAGTCGATCTGCGCGTATTCCGGCAGTTCCTCGGCAGCAACCTGCTTGGCCCAGTCTATGGTCTCGCCCAGCGTATGACCCGGCGCGACGTTGGCGCTGATGGTGATCGAGCGCAGGCGATTGAAGCGGTTGAGGCTGCCGGCCTCGGCCACTTCACTGAGCGTGACCAGGTTGGACAGCGGCACCAGCTCACCCGAGCGTGCACGCACCTGGATCGCCGACAGGTCGGCCGGCGAGGCACGGCCTTCGCGACCGGCCTGCACCAGTACGTCGTACTCCTCGCCGTTGTCGACGAAGGTGGTGACGCGGCGCGAACCCATCATGGTTTCCAGCGCGCGGCCGATGTCGGTAACCGAGATGCCCAGGTCGGCCGCACGCTGGCGGTCGATGTTGACTCGCATCTGGGGGCGGGTTTCCTTGTAATCCGAATCGGCGCCGACCAGACCGGGGTAATCGGCCATGCGCTCCAGCAGGCGATCACGCCACTGGGCGATTTCCGCGTATTCCGGCCCACCCAACACGATCTGGAACGGCTGGCCCATGCTGCGCACCAGACCGCCACCGACCATGGTGCGCACGCGCACGCCGCTGAGGTCGTTCAGTTCTTTCTGCAGGTCATTGGCCACGTCCACCGTGGCCTCGCTGCGGTTGCGCCAGGGCTGCAGGAACACGCTCATGCGGCCGGTATGCATTTCCTCGCTGTTGCCCCAGCCACCGGGCACACGCGGATTGGCGCGGACGATGGGTTCTTCCGGGCCAACGAAGCGCGAGACGATCTTCTCGACCTGCTGCACCTGCTCCACTGTGTAGTCGTAGCCCGCACCTTCCGGGCCATCGATCATGATCTGGAACGAGCCACGGTCTTCGGCCGGCGCAAGTTCGGAAGGAATCAGCTTGAACAGGCCCCAGCTGGCGCCGAGCGCAGCCAGCATCACCAGCCCGAATACCCAGCTGCGCTGCACGTGGCGATCCAGCACGCGGCCATAGGCTGCCGACAGCCGCTCCAACTGGCGGTTGATGAAGCCATGCAGGCGGCTGACCTTCTGCTCGCTGTGCGGCTTGAGCAGCTTGGACGCCATCATCGGCGTCAGCGTCAGCGCCACGAAGGCCGACAAGGCCACTGCTGCCGCCAGCGCCACTGCCAGCTCGCGGAACAGGCGGCCGGTATTGCCCTCAAGGAAACCCACCGGCAGGAACACCGCCACCAGCACCGCCGTGGTCGCGATCACCGCGAAGGCCACCTGCGCGGTACCGCGCTTGGCGGCCACCAGCGGCGGCTCGCCCAGATCGATGCGGCGCTGCACGTTCTCGACCACGACGATGGCGTCATCCACCACCAGGCCGATACACAGCACCAGCGCCAGCAGGGTGAACAGATTGATCGAGAAGCCGAACGCGAACAGCGCGATGAAGGCCGCAACCAGGCACACCGGCACCGTCACCGCCGGAATCACTGCCGCGCGCAGGCTGCCCAGGAACAGCCAGATCACGATCAATACCAGGATCATCGCCTCGACCAGCGTGGCGTAAACGCGCTCCACGGCGGCTTCAATGAAGGTGGTGTTGTCGAAGGCGACGAAGATCTGCGTGCCCTTGGGCAGCGTCTGGGCGATGCGGTCGGCTTCAGCGCGGGTATCACGTGCGACATCCAGCGCATTGGCCGTCGACGTCTTGACGATGCCCAGGCCGATGCCCGGCTCGCCGTTGCTGCGGAAATAGGCGCGACGCTCGGACGAAGCCAGTTCGACCTTGGCCACATCGCCCAGGCGCACCACGTAACCGTCATTGCCCTTGCCCAGCGGAATGCTGGCAAAGTCAGCCGGGGCGACGTAGCTGCGCTCCACGCGCAGGGTGAAATCGCGGTCGGCCGATTCGATGCGGCCGGCCGGCAGCTCCACGTTCTCGTTGCGCAGCGCGGTTTCCACTTCGTTGACGGTCAGCCCGCGTGCGGCCAGCTGGTCGCGGTCCAGCCACACCCGCATCGCGTAACGCTGACGACCGCCGATGCGCACCTGGGCCACACCGTCGATGCTGGAGAACCTGTCCACCACATAGCGATCGGCATAGTCGCTGAGTTCCAGCGTATCCATCACCGAGGACGACATGTTGAACCAGATGATCGGGTCGGCGTCGCTCTCGACCTTGGCGATTTCCGGCGGCCGCGCTTCTTCCGGCATGCGATCCGCGACGCGGCTGACTGCATCGCGCACGTCGTTGGCCGCTGCCTCGATGTCGCGGTTGGCGTTGAACTCGATGCTGACCGAGGCACGGCCGTTGGTGCTGCGTGCGTTGATGGTATCAATGCCCTCGATACCGGCCAGCGCGTCCTCCAGCACCTGGGTGACGCGGCTTTCAATCACCGCCGCCGAGGCGCCGGTGTAATCCACCGACACCGAGACGATGGGCGGATCGATGGCCGGCAACTCACGCAGGGTCAATCGGGTAAACGACATGATGCCCAGCACCAGCAGCAACAGGCTCATCACCACGGCCAGTACAGGCCGCTTGATCGAAAGATCGGACAGCTTCATCCGGCGGTCGCCAGCTTGGCCGGCGCGGCAACCTCGGCCGGCTTCAGCGGCGTGGCCGCGTCGGCGGCCTTGGCCGGCTTGTCATCCTGGATGCGGATACCCGGGCGCAGCTTGCCGGTGCCATCGACGACGATGCGGTCCCCCGCCTTCAGGCCATCAATGATCTCCACCACACCGGCGCGGCGGATGCCGGCCTTGATGTCGGCGCGCTCGACGCTTTCATCCTGCTTGACCCGGAACACGTAAGAGTCACGGCCGACCTGCACCACCGCGATTTCCGGAATCACCAGCGCGTCGCGCTCGGGGCGATACAGGCGCACGTCCAGCAACATGCCCGGACGCAGCGCATGGTCGGCGTTGTCGAAATCGGCGCGGACGGTAATCGCGCGGCTGCCCGGATCGACCCGTGCGTCGATGGTGCTGACCGTACCTTCAAAGGTTCGACCCGGATAGGCGATGCTGCTGCCACTGACCTTGTCGCCGTTCTGCAGCGAGGACAGCTGCGCTTCCGGCACCTGGAAATCCACGTGCATGCGCGAGATGTCGTCCAGCGTGGCGATCGCCGTGGTCGGGGTGACCAGGGAGCCCGGGCTGACCTGACGGATGCCCAATACGCCAGCGAATGGCGCGCGTACGCTGCGGTCGCCGATATCGGCGCGCATCTGCTGCACGCGGGCCTCGGCGGCATCGCGAATGGCTTGCTGTGTATCCAGGGTCGAATGGGCTACCAACTGCTGCGCGGCCAGTTCACGTTGGCGCTTGTACAGCCGGTCGGCCTCGGCGAAGGTCGCCTGGGCCTGGGCAAGCGCAGCCTGCTGGGCTTGACCGCGCAGGGTCACCAAGGGCGCACCGGTTGCAACCTGCTGGCCGCTTTCGAAATGCACCTTGTCGATGATCTCGCTGACCTTGGCAGTGACGATGATGGATTCGCGTGCCTTGGCGGTGCCGTTGGCCTGCAGCGTATCGCTCCACGGAGCGGCTTCGACAACCTGGGTAGTGACCAGCACCGCACCGGCGGCTTGCCGCGGCGCCTCTGCGTTCTTGCGGTTGCATCCGGCCAACGCCAGCGCCAAGACTGTGCCACCAACAACGGTGGCGGCAAATCGCCCGAACATACGAAGTCCCATCTGATACACGATCAAGCAGTCTAGCGGTGTCAGATGACGGCCGGATGTGCCGTTAGGGGGGGAACGTCCCTATTGTGGGAGGCACTGTAGTGCCGAGCCATGCTCGGCAAGGGCCTGCACTGGTCATGCGAAGAGCATACCCCTCCCCAGCCCTCCCCTACGCCTTCGGCGCAAGGGAGGGGGCGAAGCTGCAATTGCGGATGAATTCGGGGCTGACGGGGCGGTGCCTTCGCGGCTTATGCCGCTCCCACAAGCTGCAACCGCCAACCCGCAAAACGACTCAGCGCAGCGCCTGCAACACCTGCTCCACCATTGCCGGCACACTATCGGTGTCGGCATGCAGGTGCAGTTCCGGGGCTTCCGGGGCCTCATACGGTGAATCAATACCGGTGAAGTTCGGAATCTGCCCCGCGCGGGCCTTGCGGTACAGCCCCTTCACATCGCGCGCTTCGGCCACTGCCAGCGGCACGTCGACGAATACCTCGATGAACTCGCCATCCTCGAAACGCTCGCGCGCCATCTGCCGCTCGGCACGGAAGGGCGAGATGAAGCTGACCAACACCACCAGCCCGGCATCGGCCATCAGCCTTGCCACTTCGGCGACGCGGCGGATGTTCTCCACGCGATCCTCGTCGGTGAAGCCCAGATCCCGGTTCAAACCATGGCGGACGTTGTCACCATCCAGCAGGAAGGTGTGTACGCCCTGCGCATGCAGGCGCTTCTCAACCTGGTTGGCGACGGTGGACTTGCCCGCGCCCGACAAACCGGTGAACCACAGCACCTTGGGCTGCTGGCCCTTGATCCGCGCCCGCGCCGCCTTGTCCACATCCAGATGCTGCCAATGCACGTTGCCAGCGCGACGCAAGGCGAAATCCAGGGTGCCTGCGGCGACGGTGGCATTGGTCTGGCGATCGATCAGGATGAAGCCGCCCAATGCGCGGTTCTGCGCATACGGCACGAAGGCCACCGGCTCGTCCAGCGACAGGTTGCAGTAGCCAACCTCGTTCAATTCCAGCCGTTTGGCCGCCAGTCGCTCCTGCGTATTCACGTCAACGCGGTGCTTGATCTCACTGATATTGGCGGCCACGGTGCGGCTGCCGATCTGCAGCCAGTACGGGCGGCCCGGCAGCAAGGCCGCGTCGTCCATCCACAGCACATGCGCGGCGAACTGGTCGGCCACTTCCGGCGGATCACCGGCGGCGGCGATCACGTCGCCGCGGCTGACATCGACTTCATCGTCCAGGGTCAGCGTCACTGCCTGCCCGGTGCCGGCAACCGCCAGCGGACCGTCCGGGCCCAGCACCTGCTTGACCGTGGAGCGGCGTGCCGAGGGCAGCACCACCACCTCGTCACCTACGCGCACCTGACCAGCAGCAATGGTGCCGGCAAAGCCCCGGAAGTCCTGGTTCGGACGATTCACCCACTGCACCGGCAGGCGCAGCCCACTGGCGGTGTCGTGCGCGCTCAGTTCGACCGTATCCAGATGCTCGATCAGGCTGGGGCCGTTGTACCAAGGCATCGCCGACGAACGCGTGGACAGGTTCTGCCCTTCCAGCGCCGACAGCGGAATCGCCTGAACGTTGGCAATGCCCAGCTGCGCCGCAAGCGCCTGATAGTCGGCGACGATGCGTTCGAATACGGATTGGTCGTAATCGACCAGATCCATCTTGTTCACCGCCAATACCACCTGGCCGATACCCAGCAGCGAGATGATGTAGCTGTGCCTGTGCGTCTGCGTGAGCAGGCCCTTGCGCGCATCCACCAGCACCACCGCCACATCGGCAGTCGAGGCGCCGGTAGCCATGTTGCGGGTGTACTGCTCATGCCCGGGGCAGTCGGCAACGATGTACTTGCGGCGGTCGGTATCGAAGTAGCGGTAAGCCACGTCGATGGTGATGCCCTGCTCGCGCTCGGCGGCCAGGCCATCGAGCAGCAATGCGTAATCGATGCGCTCTCCCTGGGTGCCATGACGACGGCTGTCTGCCTCCAGCGCGGACAGCTGGTCATCGAACAAGCGCTTGCTTTCGTACAGCAGGCGCCCGATCAGGGTGCTCTTGCCATCGTCGACGCTGCCGCAGGTGATGAAGCGCAGCAGCGGCTTGGTTTCGTGGGTCTTGAGGTAGGCAGCGATATCGGAGGAAGTGGTCACGGCGCTCATCAGAAATACCCTTCCAACTTCTTCTTCTCCATCGATGCGGACTGATCATGGTCGATCAGACGACCCTGGCGTTCGGAACTGGTGGAGACCAGCATCTCGGCGATGATTTTCTCCAGGGTGTCGGCTTCGGACTCGATCGCGCCAGTCAGCGGATAGCAGCCCAGCGTGCGGAAACGCACCTTGCGCAGCTGCGGCACTTCGCCCGGATGCAGCGGCAGGCGTTCGTCATCAACCATGATCAGGCTGCCGTCGCGCTCGACGACCGGCCGCTCGGCAGCGAGGTATAGCGGCACCACCGGGATCTTCTCGCGGTAGATATAGAGCCAGATATCCAGCTCGGTCCAGTTCGACAGCGGGAACACGCGCACGCTCTCGCCCTGGTGGATACGCGCGTTGTACAGGTTCCACAGCTCCGGACGCTGGTTCTTCGGGTCCCAGCGGTGGCGGTCATTGCGGAACGAGAACACCCGCTCCTTGGCCCGTGACTTCTCTTCGTCGCGGCGCGCGCCGCCGATGGCGGCATCGAACTTCCACTTGTCCAAGGCCTGCTTCAGACCCTGGGTCTTCATCACATCGGTGTGCACGCTGGGGCCATGGCTGATCGGGCCAATATCGCGGGCGATACCGTCCGGGTTGATATGCACCCGCAGCTCGGTGCCTGTTTCAGCCACGCGGCGGTCGCGGAAGGCGATCATCTCGCCGAACTTCCAGCGCGTATCCACATGCAGCAACGGGATCGGCGGCACACCCGGCGCGAACGCCTTCAGCAGCAGGTGCAGCAGCACCGAGCTGTCCTTGCCCACCGAGTACAGCAGCACCGGGTTGTCAAAGGCGGCGGCAACTTCGCGCAGGATATGGATGCTTTCCGCTTCAAGGCGGTCAAGGTGTGACAGGGGTGCAGTAGCGGTCATTGCGTGCCGAATCAAGGAGGCGGGGCCCGAGGGCAAGGGTAGCAGCGAAGCCGGACGGGACTCTGGACTGTGCGCCGAGTGTGGAGGGGTCACTGCGCCGATTGAAATAAACGCAGGGCATGAAGCGATAACCGCTGCTCCTTTCCCCTGATGGCGCGCTGTACCTAGCATCGGTCATCCCTACCTAGACCGGAATGGAAATGACCGCCGTCGCTACCGTGCCACCCAGCCCCTTGCCCGAAGACCGCAGGGTCCTGCTGTCGCAATTGGTAGCCGGTCTGGATGGGAACAGCCTGTGGTGGTTGTCCGGGTTTGCCGCCGGGTTGGCGCAGGGTACCTCTCCCACTGCCCTTACCGTCATCCCCGGCGGCCAAGCCGCGCAGTCGCCTCAGACCCGGCTGACCGTGGTCTATGGCAGCCAGACCGGCAACGCGCGCCGCGCCGCCGAGCAGCTGGCCGCCGAGGCCGAAGCAGCCGGGCTGCCGGTACGGGTAGTCCGCGCCGACGCCTACGCCACCCGCGAGCTGGCCAACGAGCGCCTGCTCTATATCGTCATCAGCACCCAGGGCGAAGGCGACCCGCCGGATGACGCCATCGGGCTGGTCGAGTTCATCGCCGGCAAGCGTGCCCCCAAGCTGCCGGAGCTGAAATACGCCGTGCTGGGCCTGGGCGACTCCAGCTATGTGGAGTTCTGCGGCATCGCCCGCAAGCTCGACAGCCGCCTGGCCGAACTGGGCGCCACCCGCCTGCAGGCTGTGGGCGAAGCCGACCTGGACATCGATACCGTGGCGGTACCGTGGCAGGCACAGGCACTGCTCAATGCGCGCGACGTGATCGGCCAGGCCGTGGTCGCCACGCCCAGCAATGTCACGCCGCTGCGGCATGCCGGTGCGTGGACCGCGCAACACCCGTTCAGCGCCGAACTGCTGTCGCGCCAGGTCATCAGCGGCCGCGACTTCAAGGGCCCGGCTTATGCCAAGTACGGCAACGCGGCCAAGTCCGTTCATCACCTTGAGCTGTCGCTGGAAGGTAGCGGCCTGCACTACGAACCCGGCGATGCGCTGGGCATCGTCCACCGCAACCCTGCCGAACTGGTCGAAGCCGTGCTGGATGTCACCGGCCTGGACGGCAGCGTGGAGATCGAGCATGACGGCCACAGCCGGCCGCTGGCGCAATGGCTGGGCGAGCACCGCGAGCTGACCCGCATTTCGCGCCCCCTGCTGGCCTCGGTGGCCGAGCGCAGCGCGCATCCGGAACTTGCCCGACTGCTCGATCCGGCACAGAAGACGGAACTGGCCGCGGTATTCGAAGATCATCAACTGGTCGACGTGCTGCGCCGTTGGCCGGCCGAGTGGAATGCCGAAGCGCTGCTCGGCACCCTGCGCCCCGCCGCGCAGCGCCTGTACTCCATCGCCTCCAGCCGCAAGCGCGTCGGCGAAGAAGTGCACCTGACCGTCGACGAACTGCGTTATCACGCCCATGGCAGCGAACACCTGGGCGCAGCCAGCGGCTTCCTGAGCGCACTGGAAGAAGGTGCGCAGCTGCCGGTCTACATCGAAGCCAATGAGCGCTTCCGGGTACCGGCTGACAGCAGCCGCGACATCATCATGATCGGCCCGGGCACCGGCGTCGCACCGTTCCGTGGCTTCGTGCAGGAACGTGCCGAGACCGGCGCCACAGGCCGCAACTGGCTGTTCTTCGGCGCGCGCCATTTCAATACCGATTTCCTCTACCAGACCGAATGGCAGGACGCGCTGCGGCGCAAGGAACTGGATCGCCTGGACCTGGCGTTCTCGCGCGACCAGGCCGACAAGGTGTACGTGCAGCAGCGCCTGCGTACCCGCGGCCGTGATCTCTACGACTGGCTGCAGAACGGCGCACACCTGTATGTGTGCGGCGCCATCGCCATGGGCAAGGACGTGCATGCAGCACTGCTTGATGTACTGCTCGAACACGGCGGGCTGGATGAAGACGATGCCCGCGACTATCTGACTCGACTGCACACGGAGGGGCGCTATGGACGGGATGTGTATTGAGTGTTGTTGGCCTGATGCTGCTGCCTGATGCAGCAGTGGCTTCGCGGCTGACGCCGCTCCTACAACCTCCGATTCCAGATAGCGAAAAGAATGAGCACCCACTCCGTTGAGAACATCAAGGCCGACAGCAACCGCTTGCGCGGCTCATTGCTGGAAAGCCTGGCCGATCCTGTCACCGGCGCATTGCGCGAAGACGACCAGACCCTGATCAAGTACCACGGCAGCTACCAGCAGGACGACCGCGACGTGCGCGATGAGCGCCGCCGGCAGAAGCTCGAGCCTGCGTACCAGTTCATGATCCGCACCCGCACCCCCGGCGGCGTGATCAGCCCCGAGCAGTGGCTGAAGCTGGACAGCATCGCCACCCGTTACGGCAACCATTCGTTGCGCATCACCACCCGCCAGGCGTTCCAGTTCCATGGCGTGATCAAGCGCGAGCTGAAGGCGACCATGCAGGCGATCAATGCCGCGTTGATCGACACCCTGGCCGCCTGCGGTGACGTCAACCGCAACGTCCTGGTTGCCGCCAACCCGCTGCTGTCCAGCGCACACGCCACCCTGTACGCCGACGCTGCGCGCACTTCCGAGCACTTGCTGCCCAATACCCGCGCCTACTACGAAATCTGGCTGGACGAAGAGCGCGTGGCCGGCAGCGGCGCCGAGGAAGAACCGATCTACGGCGAGCGCTACCTGCCGCGCAAGTTCAAGATCGGCTTTGCACTGCCGCCGCTCAACGACGTCGACGTCTATGCCAATGATCTGGGCTTCATCGGCGTGCTTGATGCCGACGGCGAACTGCTCGGCTATGACGTGACCATCGGCGGCGGCATGGGCGCTACCCACGGCGATGCCGAAACCTATCCGCGCATCGCCAACAACGTCGGTTTCATTCCGCGCGACGCGCTACTCGATGTCGCCACTGCCACCGTCACCACCCAGCGCGACCTGGGCAACCGCGAGCTGCGCAAGCGTGCGCGCTTCAAGTACACCATCGATGATCACGGCCTGGACACGATCGTGGCGGAGATCGAGCGTCGCGCCGGCATCCGCTTCGCGCCATCGCGTGCGCAGGCGTTCGCCCACAATGGCGACCGCTATGGCTGGGTGGAAGGCGACGACGGCCGCTGGCACCTGACCCTGTCGCTGCAGGCTGGGCGCATCGCAGATGTGGCCGGTGCCCCACACCTGACCGCCCTGCGCGAAATCGCCCACATCCTCGACGGCGAATTCCGCATGACCGGCAACCAGAACCTGGTCATCGCCGGTGTGTGGGCGCAGCAACGCGCGCAGATCGATGCCATCGTGCAAAGCGCGGGACTGGACACCGGCAATCGCGCCCCAACCGCACTGGCACGCGCGGCCATGGCCTGCGTCGCCCTGCCCACCTGCGGCTTGGCCATGGCCGAAGCCGAGCGCTACCTGCCCGAGTTCAGCGCCAAGCTGCAGCCGCTGCTGGAGCAGCATCAGCTGGCCGATGCACCGATCCTGCTGCGCATCTCCGGCTGCCCGAATGGCTGCTCGCGTCCTTATCTGGGCGAGATCGCCTTGGTCGGCAAGGCACCGGGCCGCTACAACCTGATGCTGGGCGCCGACCATCGCGGCCAACGCCTCAACACGCTGTACCGCGAGAACATCACCGAACCGGAAATCCTCGATGCACTGGCGCCACTGTTCGCCCGCTATTCCGGTGAGCGCGATGGCAGTGAAGGCTTCGGTGACTTCCTGCACCGGGCCGGCATCGTCGCCCTTCCTCCCTACCCCACCCACCGCCAGATATCCGTGGAACTGCAAGCATGAGCGCGCTGCCCAAGACCTCTCACAACCCGTCGGTAACCCTGCCTGACGACCTGGGCCCGCTCAATACCCTGCTCGATTCGATGGATGCGCAGCAGCGCGTGGCATGGGCACTGCAGAACGCACCCGGCGCGCATGTGCTGTCGTCGAGTTTCGGCGCGCAATCGGCGGTGACCCTGCATCTGCTCAGCAGCCAGCGCCCGGAAATCCCGGTGATCCTGATCGACACCGGCTATCTGTTCCCGGAGACCTACCGCTTCGCCGACGAACTGACCGACAGGCTCAAGCTCAACCTCAAGGTCTACCGCCCGCAGGTGAGCCGCGCCTGGATGGAAGCACGCCATGGCCGCCTGTGGGAACAAGGCGTAGTCGGCATCGAGCAGTACAACAACCTGCGCAAGGTCGAGCCGATGAAGCGCGCCCTGGACGATCTGCAGGTGGGCACCTGGTTCACCGGCCTGCGCCGCAGCCAGTCGGCAAGTCGCGCCAACACACCGGTGCTGCAGCGCCGTGGCGAGCGCTTCAAGGTCAACCCGATCGCCGATTGGAGCGATCGCGACGTGTGGAAATACCTGCAGGAGCACAAGCTGCCCTACCACCCGCTGTGGGAACAGGGCTACGTCTCCATCGGCGACTACCACACCACCCGCCGCTGGGAAGCCGGCATGCGCGAAGAAGACACCCGCTTCTTCGGCCTGAAGCGCGAATGCGGGCTGCACGAAGAGATTTAAGCGAAGCCATGCAGGCATGTAGTGCCGAGCCATGCTCGGCAGAAGCTTCACCGGTAACGCCCCAGCGCAGCACCGCCGCGCACTGCAAAAGCTGCCCTCACCCCAACCCCTCTCCCATGAACGGGAGAGGGACCAGTCCTGTAGTGCCGAGCCCTGCTCGGCAGAGGCGTCACCGGTAACGCCCCAGCGCAGCACCGCTGCGCACTGCAAAAGCCGCCCTCACCCCACCCCCTCTCCCGTGAACGGGAGAGGGGCCAATCATGTAGTGCCGAGCCATGCTCGGCAGAGGCTTCACCGGTAATGCCCGAATGCAGCATCGCTGCGCACTGCAAAAGCTGCCCTCACCCCAACCCCTCTCCCGTGAACGGGAGAGGGGCCAGTCATGTAGTACCGAGCCATGCTCGGCAGAAGCCTCACCGGTAACGCCCGAACGCAGCATCGCTGCGCTCTAGCGATCCTGCATTTCGCCGTGATCGGTCAAAGCAGAAACTCAATATCGATAATCCAGCTTCAACCAGAACGAGCGACCAGGTTCATTGATCCGCACCGGATCAGCAGGAAACCCGAAATCCGCACTACCGGCCAGATTCAGATGTTCGGCATAGGCGCGGTCGAACAGATTGTCCACGCCTACACTTGCACGCAGCCCGTCATTGATCCGATAGGCGCCATTGAGTGACAAGGTCGCAAAGCCCGCGCTCGGGCCCAGGTCCCGCGCCACCACATTGCCCTCATCCAGTGCCACACGGCTCTGCCGGCTGACCGCGCGCAACAAGGCGCCCACCGACCAGCGCGACTGTTCATAGGAGGCGGAGAAGCGCCCTTCCAGCGGTGGAATCTGCGGCAACGGCCGGTTTTCGCTGCGGTTCTCGCCCCAGGCGTAAGCCAGCGTGCTGCCAAGCTTCCATGCCTGCGTCGGCCGCCATTCCAGGCCCGCCTCGGCCCCGGCGATGCGCGCATCCACATTGCGGGCCTGGGTGCTGCTGCCCATCATTCCGCCGCTGCGGTACTGGAACAGAATGTAGTCCTGCAGGCGACCGGCATACGCCGACACCCAGGCATCGACCTTCTCGCTGCGAAACTGCAAGCCCAGATCCAACTGTGTGGTCTGTTCCGGCTTCACGCCCGAGAACGCATTGACGCTGCCGACCGGCCCGGCATTGGCCGAGAACAACTCCCAGTAATCCGGCATGCGCTCGCTGTGTCCGATACCTGCGTACCAGGTCCAGGCCTGGCCATGATCCCGCTCATAGCGCACGAAGCCGCTGCCGAGATCCTCCTGCCGCTGTTGCCCCGCAGTTGGATTCGCCATGCTCATCATGCCGGTCGTCGCGCGTCGATCCTTGACCGTCGCCTTGTCCAGACGCAGGCCGCTGATCCAGCGCTGTGGCGTGCCTTCGCCCAAGGTCAGCTCGGTGAACACCCCCTGGCTGCTGAAGTCGGCATCACGCTTCCAGGCCGACTGCTGCCAGGTATTGCGTCCCATGCCATTGCGGCTGCGATGGCGGCTGTCCTGCGCATCGAAGCCGGCGACGACTGCCACCTCCTGCCAGCGCCATTCGCTGCTGAAACGGCCACCGGTGGTGCGCCGCTCAACATTCGAAGCCATCGGCATCGGCATGCTGCTGGCCGGGTTCGGCGTGCGAAGCGTGTAGTTGTCCATCAGGTGATCGGCGTTGTTGTAATACAGATTGGCCTGCAGCTTGTCCCAGGCGCCGGGCAGGTTGTCGCGCTCGAAGCGCAGGCCATAACTGTCGCGCTTGAACGCAGCACCATCCATGCCACGGCCGGCGTAGCGTGCAATGGCATCGCCTGTGCCGGCTGTGAGTTCCACAACCGTGTCAGCATCCGGCGTCCAGCCGATGGCCGCATCGGCGTTCCACTTGCGCCAACGCGAAGGCACCACGTCGCCATTGCCGTCGCGGTAGTCGTCGGACTCGGAACGGTTGCCATTGACCCGCACGTAGCCGGGACTGCTACCAAACGTTGCATCCAGCATCTGGTCATTACGGTTGTTGGAACCGCCAAGGGCGCTGGCTTTCAGCTCCATGCCGGGGCTGTCAAAGCGCGGCGTGTCGCGTTCGAAGCGTACCGTGCCAGCTGAAGCACCCGCGCCCCAACGCACGCTCTGCGGGCCTTTGATGACAGTCAAACGGTCATAGGTTTCCGGCGCGATATACGACAGCGGATTGTCCATGCGTGACGGGCAGGCACCGATCAGGTTTCCGTCGTTGCTGAGGATGTTCAGTCGCGAGCCGGACATGCCGCGCAGTACCGGGTCGCCATTGGTGCCGCCGTTACGGATCGCCGAAAAACCCGGCACGGTCTTCAGGTAGTCGGCGCCGTCACTGGCCGGCACCGGTTGCCGTGGCAGGCGCGGATCGGTGCCCCATTGCAGCGGCGAAGAGGGTGCCACGGCGGTAACCACCACCGTGTCCAGGGTTTGGGTCAGATCACGCTCGGCGGCATTGCCGATATGTGGGAACAGCGCCATGCAGACGCAGACAGACAGGCATGCCGGAGCACCCGGCATACGGGAAAGGGATTTCATTTGGTTCTCCAATACGACACGTCCGCGCACCGCCCAACGGCAGCGCACGGCAAACAGGAAAGGTGACGTTATCTGGAGAGCATCGGTGGCCCACGCGGCGGATGCGCAGGCCAGCGCAGGCTGGTGCGAACAAAGGTCTTGCGGGGGGATTCAGGCGCAAGCCGATACAGCAACGGCGCCAGTACCAGGATCACCGCCAGCCAGGGCAGCAGGCGCGAGGCCATGGTGCAGTAGTCGCAGGCTTCGCCGTGGGCCGCGTGCGGATCCACCGACGGCGTTGGCTTCAGCTCGTTCGCCGCCAGTGCAGGGGCCGCATGCGACATGTGCTGCATGTCGTGATGCCCGGCGTGCGCATCGGCAGGCACCGGCATCGCTGCTTCATGCGCGGCATGGCCCATTGCGCTCATCGGCAGCTGCTGGGACTGCAGCCAGCGACTGACCACCGGTGCCACTGCCATCAACAAGGCAGCAGCAAAGGCCAGCACAAGCACAAAGGATTGGAAACGAAGCGAACGCATGACCCGCGCATTTTATCGGCACGACAATGCGGGCGTTGCCGCACCAGGTGCGACCGTTTGCCGCATGACCGCCGCGCTGTAGTCCCTTGCCATGCTCGGATTAGGCCTTCCCGGCAATGCCTCACAAACGCAGCTTTTTTTGGCGCGGGTTAAGCCGCGAAGCTGGAGGTCAATCGGGTTGCAGATGATCTGGCCATTTCATTGAAGTCAGCTTCGCGGCTTACGCCGCTTCCACAAGATTGGTCACGCTCCACGGGTAAAGCGTCAACGGAGTCTGGCCGACTGCAGGCCTTCAACGAAATCGCGCACAGCCCGCGCCGCCGGTGAAGGGCATGCCTGCAGGAGGAGATGGGGACCTGCAATACTCCTGACGGTCGCATGCTTGATCATCGACAGAATAAGCTCACCGGCACCCGGCATGATCAGGCGATCACCCTCTGCTCGCAGATACAACACCGGCAAGGTGACGCGTGTCAGCAATGCCGACACATCCGCCTGCATTGCAAGCGCCGCACGTTGCCGCAACACAGCTGGGTGCACTTCAAGCAAAGCCCGTTCGAGCGACACGTTCAATGCTGGCGTTGCCCAGCGGCCCAGCAACCACCAGGACAGCAAGGCCAGCGGCAGCGCGCGAACCGGCGCAAAACGCGTCAGCGGCGCCAGCGGCGAGAACAACGGCAGCGGCGTGCGTGCGAAGGTTGTGGACAACACCAAGCCAACCAGATTGGCCGGTGGATCAGCTGCAATAGACAGCGCTATAGGACCGGAAAAGGATTCGCCCAACAGCACGAAGGGAACATCGCTGGGCAACGCAGCCCTGACCAGCACCTCCAGCGCCGCATAGTCCAACGCGTTATCCGGCGGGTAACGCAGCACCGCCACCGATCCGAACACATCAGCCAAGCAGGTGACAAACTGCGCGTGCAGCGCCGCCGTGCCATCAAGACCGGGCAGGATTACCAGTGCGGTCACCCAGCCCGTCTCATTCAGACCGTAATTGTCTGCGTCAACGATTCCCAGGTCGGCGGCACTGGCCAATCGGCCTGTTGGTTGCCGTCCAACACGCGGCGCAGATCACGCTTGTCGATCTGCGGTGCAAGCACGTGTACCAGTTCCAGGGCGTAGTCACGCAGCACGCGATCGCGCGGCAGCACCGCCCAGGCGATGCACTCGGGAATCGATGCAGGTGCCGGCCATGCACGCAGGTCGGTGTCGTTGGCGCTTACCGCCATTTCCGCGAGCAGGCCGACGCCCAATCCGGTGCGCACATAGGTCTTGATCAGATCCGCGTCCAACGCGGTCAAGGTCAGGTCCGGTTCTAGATCCAGCGCGGCGAAGGCGCGACGCAGGGATGAACTGGTGCGGGTGGAAGACTCGTAGCTGATCAGGGGATGGCTGGCCAATGCGGCCATGTCCGGCGTTACCCCGGCGCGATCCAGCGGATGGCCCTTGGGCACCAACACCAATCTGCGCCAGCGATACAGCGGCACCGCAATACCGGTGCTCGGTTCGCCACCTGCAGTACTGATGATGGCGATGTCGGCATCGCCCTGGCTCAGCAGATCCAGCGCATCACTTTCAGCAGCCTGCTGCAGGTGCACGCTCACTTGCGGATACGCCAGCTTGATGCGTGCAACTGCTGGCGGCAGCACGAAGCGCGCCTGCGTGTGGGTCGTGGTCAGGATCAGCTGGCCGTGGCTCTCACGACGTTGGTTGGCAGCGTAGGTACGAATGTTGTTGGCCTCGGCCAACACACTGCGCGCACGGTTGATGACTTCTTCGCCTGCAGGCGTTACCGATTCAAGGCTTCTTCCTTTTCTCACGAACAACAGAAAACCCAACTCGTCCTCAAGCTGTTTGAGCTGTTTCGACAACCCCGGCTGGGTGGCATGCACCCGTGTCGCGGCGAGCGTGATGTTCAGCTCGGCATCGGCAATAGCAACGAGGTAACGCAGTTGGGTAAGTGTCATCGCAGTGTTGGAGAGAGATTTTCAGTAAGGAACTGTGAAGAATGTAGGCCAAAACGGCCTCGATACTTATAACCTAAAGTTATCTGACCCGGGACGCTTTTCATTTCCGGCACTGTGGGGCCGGCGCTACGGTCACGGTCCTTACTCCGACTACCTCCGCCATCGCCTTGGACAGCCCCTTGTTCCCCCTGTTTGCCGACCTCAAGGGTCGGGCCGTGCTGGTCGTTGGCGGGGGCGCGGTGGCCGAGCGAAAAACCGAGGCGCTGCTGCGCGCCGGTGCCCTGCCCCGGGTCGGCGCACCGGCCTTGAGCCCGGAGCTGCAACAATTGGCCGATGCCGGCCGCGTCCAATGGCTGAATGGTCAGTTTGATCCAGCCTGGCTGGACCAGGCGATCTGGCTGGTGATTGCCGCCACCGACGACACCGCCATCAACCATGCGGTCGCCGAAGCCGCCGAAGCACGCCGACTGTTCGTCAACGTGGTCGACGACGCGGCGCTGTCCGGCTTCCACGTGCCGGCTGTGGTCGAACGCGGGCCGCTGCAGATCGCCATTTCCAGCGGCGGCGGTGCACCAATGGTGGCCCGCCACGTGCGCCGCCAGATCGAAGAACTGTTTGATCAGGCCTGGGGCCAACTGGCGCAGTTGGTCAGCCGCAAGCGCGGGCTGATACGCGAGCGCTTCCCCGAGCTGGCCGCGCGCCGCCGCTTCTTCGACCGGCTGATCGACGGTCCATTGCTTGGCCTGCTACGCGCACGCCAATCGATCGCTGCCGAAACCCAGCTGCTGCTGGACATGGGTGCCGAAGCCCCGGTCCATGCCGGCTCGGTAGTACTGGTGGGTGCAGGCTCCGGTGACCCCGGCCTGCTCACCCTCAACGCCCTGCGCGCACTCAACCAGGCCGATGTGATCCTGCACGATCGCCTGGTCAGTGCCGAGGTATTGCAGCTCGCCCGTCGTGATGCCGACTTCATCGAGGTCGGCAAATCCGCACAGGGGCGCAGCACCGCGCAAGAGCATATCCATGCCTTGATGCTTGAACATGCCCGCGCCGGCAAGCGCGTGGTTCGGCTCAAGGGCGGCGACGCCTTCGTGTTCGGCCGTGGTGGCGAGGAGCTGCAGTTCCTGCGCGCCCATGGCATCGCGTTCGAAGTGGTGCCCGGCATCACCGCGGCGCTGGCCTGCGCCGCCTACGCCGGCATTCCACTGACCCACCGTGATCATGCCCAACAGCTACGGCTGGTCACCGCGCACTGCAAGGATTCGCTGGACACGCTGGATTGGCCGGCGCTGGCAGAGCCACGGCAGACGCTGGTGTTCTATATGGGCGTGGCCGCGTTGGCGCAGATCCGCAGCCACCTGCTAGCCGCCGGAATGCCAGCCAGCACCGCATTCGCCCTGATCGAGAACGGCTCGCGCGCCAACCAGCGCGTGGTCAGCGGGCAGCTGCGCCAGCTACCCGAGGCCGCTGCCCAGCACCAGGTGAAGTCCCCGGCGCTGCTGATCCTCGGCGACGTAGCGGCGCTGGCCGATGAACTGCATTGGTTCGGCGACGCCCCGCTGCACGCAACGCCTACTGTTTCCTCACTTTCCGCAAAGACAGCACCGCCCACACTGGCCGACGCCGCCTGACCACCTCCCCGGAGATTTCAATGGCCCTGTACAACAGCATCCTGGACACCATCGGCAATACCCCGGTGGTCAAGCTCAACCGTCTGGCCCCGGCCGGCGTCGACATCTACGTCAAAGTCGAGTCCTTCAACCCAGCCGGTTCGGTCAAGGACCGCCTGGCCTTGGCCATCATCCTCGACGCCGAGAAGAAAGGCCTGCTCAAGCCCGGTGACACCATCGTCGAAGCCACCTCCGGCAACACCGGCGTCGCCCTGGCCATGGTGGCTGCCGCACGTGGCTACAAGTTCGTCGCAACCATGGTGGAAACCTTCTCCATCGAGCGCCGCAAGCTGATGCGCGCCTATGGCGCCAAGGTCATCCTGACCCCTGCCGCCGAGCGTGGCAGCGGCATGGTGCGCAAGGCCAAGGAACTGGCTCAGCAGCACGGCTGGTTCCTGGCCAGTCAGTTCGCCAACCCAGCCAACCCGGCCTATCACCGCCAGACCACCGCCGCCGAGATCCTGCGCGACTTCGCCGGCAAGCGCCTGGACTACTTCGTCAGCGGCTGGGGCACCGGCGGCACCCTGACCGGCGTCGGCGAAGTGCTGAAGCTGGCCCGCCCGGAAACCCGCATCATCGCCACCGAACCCGCCGGTGCCGCGCTGCTGGCCGGCAAGGATTTCGCCCCGCACAAGATCCAGGGCTGGACCCCGGACTTCGTCCCGGAAGTACTCAACCGCAACGTCTACGACCAGTTGCTGTCGGTCCAGGACGAACGCGCGATTGAAACCTCGCGCCGCCTGGCTGCCGAGGAAGGCATCTTCGTCGGCATCTCCTCCGGCGCCACGGTTGCCAGCGCGCTGGATGTGGCCGCCGCTGCCGAGGCCGGCTCGGTGATCCTGGCGATGCTGCCAGACACCGGCGAGCGCTACTTCTCCACGCCGCTGTTCGCCGACATCAACGACGGCTCCGACGACGACTGGCTGGCCGGCCTTCCGTAACTGCCGTTACTTAACCCGTCAGCAACGCGAAGGCCGCCCATGCGGCCTTCATGCTTTTCTGTGCCCGTGAATCGCGCCAGATGAGACGCCATGGGCGCAGACTGCAGCAGTGCCTGGCCTGGCGGCAGCCGTCACACTTTTCTCATACACCGCAATGGAAGATCACGGCCATGAACATTGAAGTCTGGCAGGGCGACATCACCGAACTGGCCGTTGACGTCATCGTCAACGCGGCCAATGAAACCCTGCTTGGCGGCGGCGGCGTGGACGGTGCAATCCATCGGGCCGCAGGCCCCGGCCTGTTGCGCGAATGCGAGCAGCTACCCGAACTGCGCGCCGGTGTGCGCTGCCCTACCGGCGAAGTGCGCGCCACCGGCGGCCACAATTTGCCGGCCAAGCATGTGTTCCATACCGTTGGCCCGGTGTGGCGCGATGGTCGCCATGATGAAGCGGCGTTATTGGCCAATTGCTACTGGCAGTCGCTGCGGCTGGCCGAGCAGATGGGCCTGGAGTCGATCGCGTTCCCGGCGATCAGCTGCGGGGTTTATGGCTACCCGCTGCACCAGGCGGCGGTCATTGCCGCCACCGAGACCATGACCTGGCAGAAGAGCCATGCGCGGCCTTCGCGGATCGTACTGGTGGCTTACAACGCTGCGGCGTTCAAGATCTATCAGCAGGCCTTGGCCAGCGCTGGGCCGGCGCAGGAGCAGGCGGGGCCGGTGCTGGCGTCGTTTGCAGGTGGATTTGCGCCTGCGCATTGAGGTTTGGCTGTTGGAGCCGGGCAGAAGCAAAAGCAAAAGCCTACCCCTCCCCGGCCCTCCCCTTCGCTACGCGAAAGGGAGGGGGCAAGAGCGACTGCCCGCGATCTATCCGATCTGCATGACCAGCCCCCTCCCTTTGCCGCAGGCAAGGGGAGGGTTGGGGAGGGGTAGCTCTTGGCAGCAAGCCCATCACCCCAGCTCACCACCCACCCCATAAACCCAGGCATCAAAGAACCCCTGCAGTGAACGCCCGGCCGCACGCTCCATCGCCTGCTGGAAATCCGCCGTCACCACCGAGCGTCCATCATTGGCCTGCGTGTACTCACGCAGCCCGCGCCAGAACAGCTCCTCGCCCAATTCCATGCGCAAGCGGTGCAGCACGTAGGCGCCCTTCTTGTAGACCACCGCACGATCATCGGCGCTGGGTTTGTTCCAATCCGGATACACCAACGGCCGATCAGCACCCTTCTCGCGCAACGCCCGCAGCCGCTGCTCCCAGCCCTGCACCATCGCCTGGTAGGCGGTCTCGCCCTGCGCCTGCTGCAACCACGCCGCTGTCATGAAGTTGGCGAAACCTTCGTTGAGCCAGAAGTGCTCCCAGCTGGCACAGGTCACGCGTACGCCCCACCATTGATGCGCGGCTTCGTGGGCGATCAAGCCAGTCTGGGTGGGATCATCCAGCACGCCTTTGCCATAGGCCTCCGACATCACCGACAGACCGGCCATTTCCTGGCCGATGGTATTGGCGACCAGCGCCTGTCGATAGTCGCCTTCATAGGCCAGGCCTGCGCGTGCGGCGAAAAAGTCGAGCATGTCGTCGGTGGCGGCGAACACCTGCCGCAGTTCCGCCTCGGAGCGGTCCTTCGAGTAGAACTGCAAGCGTCCCTGCCGTGCGTGCTGATAAGGGCCGGCAGCAAAGCCATAGACAAACGCGGGCGTTGGCTTGCGCAGCTGCCAACGGTGTTCGATGCGACCATCACCGAGCAGGCGCGATGGCAGTTCATCGCCAACCGCCGTCGCATGCAGGTCGTGAGGAAGGCGCAGCGCCAATTGCAGCGTAGCGCGCTCGTCCGGCGCATCCACCGACGGCATCCATTGGCTGGTGGAGAATATCGTGTAGACCTCGTTGCGTCCGGCGGCGAACTCCAGGCCAAAGCGAGGCTTGCCGCGGTAGTGCACACGTACGCGGCTTTGCTGGCCCGCCATCAACGTCATTGCAAGACTGATGACCAGCTTTCCATCGGCCTGCTCGAAGCTGAGCGGCTTGTCATTCTGCGTGACCGAATCGACGACCAGCTCACCACTGTCCAGAACCAGCTGATGCAGTGGGGCCGTGGCATCGAAACGCACCAGGGTCTCACCCTGCAACTGACCGGCGGCGATATCCAGATCCAGACTGGTTGCGTAGTGTTGGATATCGAAACCGCGTGATTCTGCGGCGAAGGCGGATACGGTCATGGTCGATGCAAACAGTGCCAGCGCGATTCTGCGGTGCATCGGATCATCCCTGAGGAAAGAACCGATTGTAGGACTGTACTGCGGGAATTGTGGGAGCAGCATAAGCCGCGAAGCTGGCAGGGCAACAGCCGCCAAGATGTTTGCAATTGCGGCCATCGCGGCAGTTTGTTTTGCATCAGCTTCGCGGCTTATGCCGCTCCCACAAACAAAACAAAAGCAGAGCAAAACAAAACGCCGGCTGTTGGCCGGCGCTTTGTTCAACTCACGCAGGTTGGCGTATCAGCCTTCCCACTTGCCCTGTGCAGCCAGGCCGTTTTCCTTGGCACGCTCGAACACGGTCTTCTGTGCAGCAGCGTAGTTGCCCTTCATGTCCTTGGCCCACAGCTTCAGCGCAGCCTGCTGCATGGCGCGGCCGTAGGAGAAGCTCAGCGGCCACGGCAAGGTGCCGACCTGGTTCATGGCATTGAGGTGAGCGGTGGACTGCTCGTCGCTCTGGCCACCGGACAGGAACACCACACCCGGCAGGATCGCCGGCACGGTCGACTTCAGGCACATCACGGTGGACTCGGCCACTTCCTCGACATCCACCTGCTCGTCGCAGGTCTTGCCCGGAATGACCATCGAGGCCTTCAGGATGGTGCCTTCCAGTACCACGTTCTGCTGGTAAAGGGCGTCGAACAGCGAACGCAGGGTGGCTTCGGTGACTTCGTAGCAGGTCTCGATGTCGTGGTCGCCGTCCATGATCACTTCCGGCTCGACCATCGGCACCAGGCCGCATTCCTGGCACAGGGCAGCATAACGGGCCAGCGCGTGGGCGTTGGACTCGATGCAGGTGCCCGACGGCATGCTTTCGCCGATGTTGATCACCGCACGCCACTTGGCGAAACGCGCGCCCAGCTTGTAGTACTCCTGCAGGCGCTCACGCAGGCCGTCCAGGCCCTCGGTCACCAGCTCACCGGGGCAGCCGGCCAGCGGGTGCGCACCCTTGTCGACCTTGATGCCCGGGATCATGCCGTTGTCGGCCATGTACTTGGCGAACGGCACGCCGTCCTTGGTCGACTGGCGGATGGTTTCGTCGTACAGGATGGCGCCGGAAATGTGCTCGTTGAGCTTCGGCGTGGTCAGCAGCAGTTCGCGGTAGGCACGACGGTTCTCTTCCGTGTTCTCGATGCCGACGCTTGCAAAGCGCTTGGCAATCGTACCGGTGGATTCGTCAATGGCGATGATGCCCTTGCCCGGGGCGACCATGGCCTGGGCGGTTTCAGCCAGCAGTTCGATGCTCATGAGGTTCCTGTGACAGCGTGCGGGAAAACCCGGATTATAGCCCGGCACGCTCACCGGCTGGCTGCCCGCAAGGTCTGGAATCGGTTTCAGGCTGTCAGGTCAGGACAAAACCTGTCCGCTCCGATCAAACTCTGACCGGAGCGGTGGCTTGTAGCTGGCGTCGCTTACAGGTCGCCCAGACCGCTGGCGCGGCCGTCGTTGCCCACTTCCAGCAGGCGCAAGGTGTTGGTGGCGCCATGGGTTTCCATGTGCTCGCCACTGGTGAACACCACGCGATCACCCGCTTCCAACAGCTTGGACTCGACCAGCAGGCGGATGCTGCCGCGCGCCGCTTCACGCGGGGTGAAGCCACGGCTGTCGAAGTTGATCGGGAACACATCGCGCATCAACGCCATCTGCCGGCGCGCACCGTCATGGCGGGTGACCGCGTAGATCGGCGACTTGGCGCGGAAGCGCGACAGGTAACGCGCGGTACCACCGGATTCGGTCATCGCCACGATGGCGCGCACGCCCACGTGCTGGGACAGGAACATGGTGGCCATGGCAATGGCCTGGTCGGCGCGTTCCAGGTTGCGCGGCGAGGCATTGAAGTCGGTCTCGGTCTGGAACTGGCGTTCGGCACCCAGGCAGATACGGGCCATCGCCTCGACCGCCTTGACCGGATAGGCACCGGCCGCGGTTTCGGCCGACAGCATCACCGCATCGGTGCCGTCGATGACCGAGTTGGCCACGTCCAGCACTTCGGCGCGGGTCGGGATCGGGCTTTCGACCATCGACTGCAGCATCTGGGTGGCGGTGATCACCACCTTGTTCTGCGCCAGCGAGGCCTTGATGATCTTCTTCTGCAGGCCCGGCAGCTCGGCGTCGCCGATTTCCACGCCCAGGTCACCTCGCGCCACCATCACCACATCACTGGCGTCGACGATCTCTTCCAGGTTCTCGATGGCTTCGGTGCGCTCGATCTTGGACACCAGCGCGGCGTAGCAGCCGTGCGACTCGGCGATTGCGCGCGCGTCATTCATATCCTGCGCATTGCGGCAGAACGAGACCGCGATGAAGTCGACGCCGATCTTGGCAACGATGCCGATCAGCTCCTTGTCGCGCTCGGTCAGCGCACCCAGCGACAGGCCACCGCCCTGCTTGTTCAAACCCTTGCGGTCGGACAGCACGCCATCGTTGAGCACGGTATTGATGATGCGCTCGCCCTGCACTTCCACGACCTGCAGCTGCATCAGGCCATCGTCGAGCAGCAGCACGTCGCCCGGTGCCACGTCCTGCGGCAGTCCGAGGTAGCTCACGCCCACCTGGCTGGTGTCACCGGCCGGTGCCGAGGTGCTGGCGATCAGGTCGAAACGGTCGCCGGCCTTGAGCGTGATCTTGCCTTCGGCAAAACGCTCGATGCGGATCTTCGGGCCCGGCAGGTCGGCCAGGATGCCGACTTCCACACCCACGCGCTGGGCAGCGGCGCGCACGTCGGCGGCACGCTTGGCCTGGCCGGACGGGTCACCGTGGGAGAAGTTCAAACGCACAACGTTGACGCCGGCGCGGAACAGATCGTCCAGCACCCCTGGCGCGTCAGTTGCCGGCCCGAGGGTGGCGAGGATCTTGGTGCGGCGCTGACGTTCAATCATTGTGCGTGGTCTCCCTAATAGACCGCCGAAAGTAGCACATCCATTGCATGACAACGATGTCGCATACGATTTCATACGACACTTTCTGCTGTGTCCCAAAGACAGGCCAGACAGTCGATCTGGACATACCGTACGGTATGACAACGCGGGACCTATCGCTGACTTGCATAGGTCAATAAGTCAGGGGGATAGCTCAGCACGCGGATGTTGCCGTTGCGTGTTGGATCGGGGGAAAGCTTTGCTGCTTCGCAGCAGAAAACGCTGGCAGCGAAGACATGCCAAGGACATCGGGTGACAACGGAGGCGGCCACGGCACGAACGCCAAGGGCTTCCCGAGAGCCCTTCAGATCGCCATTCCCGCGCAGGCGGGCATGACGACCTGAAATTCTGCTGAGGTCTGACCGGATCGTGGCTCCGGGTGCCGGAGCCACCAGACATCTAACCCGTCACTCAACCGCGCAGCACCGCCGCCAACTCATCCGGCGTAGCAGCCAACGCGCCAGCCCCGGCAGCAAGCAGCTCCTCGCGACCACCAAAGCCCCACAACACACCGACATTGCGCATGCCGTGGTGACGCGCGCCTTCGATGTCCATGCGCCGGTCACCGATCATCCAGCACTGCGGTGCCTGCAATTGCAGGCGCTGCAAGGCCTCGGCGATCAACTCCGGCTTGTGGCTGCGCGAACCATCTTCGGTTGCACCGATGATGTCCTCGAAGCAGCCGCCAAATGGCAGGTGCTCGACGATGCGCCGTGCATGCGGCTCGTTCTTGGCGGTGACCACGGCCAGCCGATGGCCGGCCGCGTGCAGGCCCTGCACGACATCACCGATACCGGCGTAGATGTCATGCTCCTTCCAACCGTGCTCATCGAAACGCTCGCGGTACAACTCCACCGCCCGCTCCACGCGCAGGGCATCGCCGAACAAGGGCTTGAAGCTGGTACGCAGCGCTGGGCCGATCCACTTGCGCAGCTCGGCATCGCCCGGCACCGGATGCTCCATCTGCTCCAGTGCATAGGCCACGCAGCGGGTGATGCCGACGGCCGAATCAATCAGCGTGCCGTCGAGATCGAAGAAGAAAACGTCGCGGCTCACTGGCCGCGAGCCTCCAACGCTGCCACCGCCGGCAAGGTCTTGCCTTCCAGGAACTCCAGGAACGCGCCGCCGCCGGTGGAGATGTAGCTCACCTGCTTGGCGATGCCGTACTTGTCGACCGCGGCCAGGGTGTCGCCACCGCCTGCAATCGAGAATGCATTGGAACTGGCGATGGCCTTGGCCAGCGCTTCAGTACCCTTGCCGAAGGCATCGAACTCGAACACGCCAACCGGGCCGTTCCAGACCACAGTGCCGGCCTTGGCGATCAGTTCGGCGTACTGCGCGGCAGTCTGCGGACCGATATCAAGAATCATGTCGTCGGCGCCGACGGCATCGACCGCCTTGACCGTGGCCGGGGCATCGGCGGCGAAGGCCGGTGCCACCACCACGTCGGTCGGCAGCGGGATCTCGGCACCGCGCGCCTTGGCATCGGCATCGATCTTGCGCGCGGTATCCAGCAGATCGTTCTCGACCAGCGACTTGCCGACACTGTGGCCTTCGGCAGCGATGAAGGTGTTGGCGATACCGCCACCGACGATCAGCTGGTCGACCTTGCTGACCAGGCTGGACAGCAGTTCCAGCTTGGTCGACACCTTGGAACCAGCCACGATCGCCAGCAGCGGGCGTGCCGGGTTGGCCAGCGCCTTGTCCAGCGCATCCAGCTCGGCCATCAGCAGCGGACCGCCAGCAGCAACCGGAGCAAAACGAATCACGCCATGGGTCGAGGCCTGAGCGCGGTGTGCGGTACCGAAGGCATCCATCACGAACACGTCGCACAGCGCGGCGTACTTCTGCGACAAGGCCTCGTCGTCCTTGCCCTCACCCACGTTCATGCGGCAATTCTCCAGCAGCACGATCTGGCCCGGGGCCACGTCGACGCCGTCCACCCAGTCCTTGACCAGCGGCACGTCCACGCCCAGCAGCTCGGACAGACGCTTGGCCACCGGCGCCAGCGAATCGGCTTCGCTCCACACGCCTTCCTTGGGACGGCCCAGATGCGAGGTCACCAGTACAGCAGCGCCCTTCTCCAGTGCCAGCTTCAGGGTCGGCAGCGAGGCGGTGATGCGCTGCTCGGAGGTGATCTTGCCGCTCTCGTCGATCGGCACGTTCAGATCCTGGCGGATCAGTACACGCTTGCCGGAAAGGTCGAGGTCGGTCATGCGAACGATGGACATAGCAGGATCAGCTCCGCAAAGATGGGGGAAACCGCAATTCTCGCCCGCCCTGCCTGATGGGGCAAACCCAAGGTGCACCGGATGTCACCACGCCTGCCGCAACCCGAACTGTCCAGCCCCCGCCTGCGCCTGCGCGAAGTCCGGGATGGCGACGCTGCAGCGCTGTTCGCCATCCATAGCGATGCCCGGGTGATGCGCTACTGGAGCTACCCGGCCTGGACCGAACTGGAACAGGCCGAACAGAAGATCGCCGACATCCAGCGCCAACGCTGCGACCTGGACATGCTGGTCTGGGCCATTGCCGACGCGGACACTGACCTGTTGATAGGCAGCAGCGCCATCTTCCACATGGACCTGATACAGGCGCGCGCCGAAATCGGTTACAGCCTGCGTCCCGACTGGCAGGGCCGCGGCCTGGCCAGCGAAGCCCTGCAGCTGGTACTGGGCTACGTGTTCAACGAATTGGGGCTACGCCGCATCGAGGCCGATATCGACCCACGCAACCTGCCCTCATGCCACCTGGTGGAGAAGTTCGGCTTCGTCCGCGAGGGCCTGCTCCGCGAACGCTGGCAGGTAAACGGCGAAATCTGCGACAGCGCCATCTACGGCCTGCTGCGTCAGGATTTCAAACTGTAGCGCCGCGCCCATGAGCGGGGGCGGGCGCCCCCCCCCCACCCCCAAAGAAAGAGGAAAAACCGCGCCGGCCACAGGGCGGGCCACCACCCGCGCAAATAAAGGCGGATATTGGGG